>JAURYC010000261.1 GCA_030654105.1 Deltaproteobacteria bacterium | reverse complement strand
CCGGCAATAATGGCATTGGCCCCGGGCCAGACGCTGGTTCCACCAGCGGGTTTTGCGCAGGGCCCTGGCCTTTTCCCGCGCTCTTTTTATTTCTTCTTCACTTACCTGAATAATGAATGGTTCTGGCATTTTTTAAATTTTAATCCTTTGCTTTCCCCCGAGCAATAAAATTATTGATTATTTTCCTTGCAAAAATCTTTTTTTTTTACGCTATAAGGGCTCTATGAAGTTCAGAAAAATTGCCTTGTAAAGGAGAAATATAATGGAAAAACCCTGGTACAAATCCTATGTCAAAGGTGTACCTTTTGTAGTGGCCCACATCCGGGATCACCTTAGATTTCCCAAGAAACAGCTCTTGCCCATTGAAGTGATCAAGGAGTTTGAATCCAAAACCGGATCTCAGATCTGTGAAGGCTACGGACTTTCGGAGACCAGCCCGGTGGCCACAACCAATCCTTTTGGCGGAGTTACCAAAGTCGGGTCGGTCGGCCTGCCGGTGCCGGACACGGATATCAAGATTGTCGACCTGATCGATGGCCAAAAGGAGATGCCGGTGGGTGAATCCGGAGAAATCATCATCAAAGGCCCGCAAGTGACGAGTGGCTACTACAAAATGCCCGAGGAAACGGCCATCGCCATCCGCGATGGATGGCTTTATACGGGGGATATTGGCAAGAATGACGATTCATGCGCATTTATTTATGTCGCTATGTATAAATAGCTATCAGCCGATCGCTTATAGCCGATGGGCAAATAATATGATTTTTTTTACTGTGTCTTTAACAAAAGGAGAAGATTAGATGAATTCTGACAAGTTGGCTATTGCTAAAACCGTAGAGGGACGGCAGGAAAAATTTTGGAGAATTTCGGATGCCATCTGGAGTTATGCCGAATTGGGGCTGGAAGAATACAGATCTGCCAAACTTCTGGCGGATGTACTGGAGACTGCCGGTTTCAGAGTGGACCGAGGGGTTGCCGGGATGCCCACCGCTTTTGTAGCGACTTGGAGCCATGGAAGCGGCCAACCCACCATTGGCTTTCTCGGGGAATTCGACGCTCTGCCCATGCTTTCGCAAAAGGCTGGGGTCCCTAAAAAAGAACCACTTGTCGCGGGTGCACCTGGCCACGGGTGCAGCCACAATACCATGTGCACCGCCCAGGCCTTAACCGTTATCACGCTCAAAGAGATCATGGAAAAGAAAGGGTTGAGCGGGACCTTGAAGCTTTTCGGCTCCCCCGCCGAAGAAATTCTGACCCCCCGTCCCTTCATGGTGCGGGCGGGTTTGTTCCAGGGGGTAGACGTCGTGCTGGACTGTCATGGTGACAGCGCCTTCCAGGTGATATATGGAATGGAGGGCACCGCCATGTATTCCTTCATCGTGACTTTCAGAGGAAAAACCGCTCATGCGGGTTCCTTCCCCTGGATGGGAAGAAGTGCAGCCGATGCGGTCGAGCTCATGCACGCCGGAACGGAGCGCATGCGGGAACATTTGCCCACGACCCAGAGGACTCACTGGGTCACCCTGGAGGGAGGAGAAGCACCCAACGTGGTCCCGGACCGGGCCTCAACCTGGTATTACATCCGGGACCTGGATGAGAATGTGGGGAATAACTTTAAGTGGGCCCTAGACTGCGCGAAAGGCGCAGCCTTGATGACCCAAACCACCTATGAGGTTAAGACCATCGGCGCCATCCACCAGCGGTTTCCGAATAAACATCTGGCCGAACTCGTTTTTGAAAATATCAAAGCCGTGGGGAAACCCGTTTACACGGAAGAGGAGGAGGCTTTTGCCAGGACGATGCAAGAAGATGCTGGCTATTCAGTTGTTGGAATGGAATACTCCCTTAAGTTGACTTCTCCAGAATCCGAGCCCTTAAGGGGTGGTTCCAGTGATGTGGGGGACGTTACTCTAATTGCTCCCACGGTTAGCATGCGATTCCCGGTGCGAGTCCCTGGCTCTCCCTCTCATCACTGGACAGTGGTAGCCGCGGCCAATTCTTCGATCGCTCATAAAGGATTGACGGCAGGGGCAAAGGTCCTTGCCCTTTCTGCCTATGATCTCCTCACGAATTCGGAGGTTGTGGCAAAAATTCGGGAGGAGTTTGCCGAACTGAAGGCGCAAAGGCCTTACAAGACATTTCTTCCCCGTAGCGCCCAACCGCCATTAGGTTTAAACACCGAGCTCATGGAAAAATACCGGGGAGCAATGGAGAAATATTATATTAATCCCTAACCCGGCATAGCCGGAATCAAAAAGGTGTGTTGCAAAATCCGAATATCGAACCCCGAAACAAATCCAAAACCAAATGCTCAAAAATCCCAAACGGCCAAAGGTTAATTTCTTATTTTTGGAAAATTTGAATTGGATTCGAATTTCGTGCTTCGAATTTAGAATGTCTCCCGCCCCATGACAACGTTGTTGCCATCCTGTGCCCAACTTCATTCAAAAGGGAGTCAAGAGACATGGCAAGTGATTCTCCATTTTAAAATTTCAGGCCTGAGATTGACGGGCAATCCCTTTTTCCAATAGCTCTTGGATCTCCTCCTGGCTGTATCCCAACTCCTTGAGAATTTCCCGAGTATGCTCGCCGAGCAATGGGGGACGCCGCCGAATCTTTGGAGCCTTCCCGGAAACATATATGGGGGTTTTGATGATCTTCACCTTTCCCTTCTCGGGAACTTCAATCTCCTCCATGATCTGCCGGAATTGCACATGGGGGTCTTGAATGACCTCGTCAATATTCATGAGCCGGCCACAGGGAACATTACCCGTGACTAATATGGATTCCAGCTCCCGGCTTCTATATTGTTTGGTCACATTGGTAACCTCAACGGCTAATTCCGGCCGATTCTGACGCCTTCCGTCGAGCGTAGCGTAGCGAGGATTTCTGAAAAGATGATCGAGCTTGAGCGCCTGGCAAAGGTTTTTCCACATCTCATCGGTGGTAACAGTAATATAAATGTAACCATCCTTGGTCTCAAAGGCCTGGTAGGGAGCGGCGGCCAAATACCCTGATCCCATACGCACCGGCAGTTCACCGGTCATCGTATACAAGGTTACGAATTGCCCCATTTGCATAATCGCCACGTCCAGCAAGGCAATATCAAATCGCTTTCCCTCGCCTGTCTTCTCCCGATCCATCAGCGCCAGCACAATGGCATAAGCAGTGTGGTTCCCCGCAAGATAATCGACCATCGTGGGAAGGACCCGAGAGGGCGGCCGGTCCGGTTCTCCGGTGTTGATCATAATCCCGGACATAGCCTGGGCGACAGGGTCGTAACCGGGACGATCCCGATAGGGTCCATCCTGCCCGAAGCCGGAAATGGAGCAATAAATGATCTTCGGATTCACCTGGGCTACCTTTTCATAACTCAAATTCAGCTTGTCCATCGTGCCGGGGGTAAAATTTTCGATTAGAGCATCTGACTTCTCGACGATTTTCATCACGGCCTCATGGCCCTGGGGCGCCTTGAGGTTGATGGCGATACCCCGTTTGTTCCGGTTAAAATTCAAAAAAGCCGAACCGCTGACCGTCCTCCGCCAAAAATCCCCTGAGAGCGGCTCAATTTTTATGACATCGGCCCCCATATCCGCGAGCAACATCGTACAGGCTGGACCCGCGATCACCTGGGTGAAGTCAGCAACCTTTATACCCTGCAAGGGCAGCCATGAATTCATTCCGCTGGTCATGCTTACCTCCTCTTTAAAATTTAAATGGGTGTCAGTCTATGAAAGGTGAATCATTCTTTCAGGTAAATCATTTCATGCCCGTTTAACCGCCTCACCCCTTTCTCTTCGTCCTTCTCCCGCAAGGCGAAGAAAATCCGATTATAGTTTGAAGCTCTTCAGGCGGCTATTCCCTTTTAGGCTGAGTGCTTGATGATCAAAAATCCCACTTTAAAAAGGCATAGGGCATAAAGGCCATCGGGTCGGCTTCGGCTACAACCTTGCCCTTGCGCATAGAGTTGTTACCAATCGTATAGAGCGCTCCCAGCACTCTGACAATTTCAACTTCAGCCCAGGGATCAAAATCAGAGGCCTGCAGAGATATCTCAGCTTCGCCCACCTCTATGGAATGTGGACGAAATTCTACCTCTTCCCGAATGAGCCGCGGATGGTAGTCGAACCCGTTCCCTTCGGGTGCTGGAAAATATTTGAAATTGTAGGTAACCACCACCGGATTTGCCCCTATGTTAAAAACTTCGGTAAAAATACTCTGAGCGTCCTCAACATTAAATTTTCCGGTAAGCTCCGCCCTTACTCGGAAAAAGCGCACTCCGTGGCGTTCCGTTAGACCTTCCACATCCTTCCCGCGGCGATTGAAATGGATGTTGCCAATTTTTTTGGGATAACCGAACATCTCGCGGCCAAGGCCAAGAGCCATGTCGTTTGTAACAGGCATGGCGAGGCAATAATTGCCCTCTTCACCATTGAACTCAGCCCGCAAAAAGAGTGCGCTTTCTAAGTAACTCACCCCAAAGTTGGTCCTGGGATAGTTGGCCACAAAAGCAACGGCCAGAGGCCTTTTACTTGGTTGGAGCGGAGGCGGAAGCAATCGCTTGACGATTTCCGGCTTTGTCTCCCAAAAAACCGTCAACATTTCTGCGTCGTAGAAATCAAAAGTTTCCCGATAAATCTTGGCTATCTCTTCAGAAGTTTTTAGAAAGCCCATGGCGCTCCCTCCTTCCATTGATTTTGGTATGGTCGAAATTAACCACCTTAGAACTAAAACGTGGGAAACGCAAAAGAAATTCAATATTCGAAGCACGAAATCCGAACGGTTGCGCATCGGGTCTGAAGTTGACCGCTGGCGTCCTAAATTCATGGGCAATGTAATCCAGAGTCGCGCTTATGAAACCCTTTGCCCGCAATACGGGCAAAATTTAAAATCCGAGTCCGTTTGCTGGCCGCATCTTTGACACCGCAATGGTGCGGGTTGGAATGAGCTCCACTGGGGCCTCCCCGTTTCTTCGGATACTCTGCCACAGCGGTCGCATTCCAGGAAGTGCTCCCCCCGTTTGATCGGGATAAGGGGGATGAAAAAAATACTTAGGTAATGATCCAGCCGTTTGAGCCGAGCGGAGGGCAAGCCGCAATTGGGGCAGACCCGCGGTTGGTCATCTACTTGAACCTTCCTGGGTTGCACACCACCGATGAAAATGAAGGCGCACCTCCTCTAGAGCCAAAAAGAGTTCCTTGATCCAAGATCTGTCTCCCTCCCTGCCCGGACTCTTACAGAAAAAAGGGAGAGGTGTTTTGATTGACCTTTTTAAACTATTCCAAGGAAGATTCTTAGAAATCCCCAACCCATCATAGCGTAAAGCAAAGATATATTAGGTTGTAGAAAAATCCGTAATCCCCATATCGAATTTTGAATTTTTCTCGGCCCCCTGATTCACGATGAAAACAATTCCCTTGCCTTTTTGCTCAAGATTTCATCCATAGGAAACTTATAATACAATATAGTCAACAAAATTCTCCATTCTTTATTCCCAAGCAAGGGGAAAGGGTGATTACCCGTTTTTCCCGATCGGATTTCCTGGCCGCGTCCAGGACGAGTTGGGTTCTCAAAACCTCTTCTCCGGAAGCAATTGGACTCCGTCCTTGCTGGATGGCATCGATAAATTCCTGGAGTTGCAGCGTATAATTGGAGGGAATTTGTTCACCTGAGATGATCCTCTTCCCGTTCCAATCAAGGTGATACTCAAAACCAAAAGGTTTTCCCGTTCCATATTCCTGTAAACGCATTACCCCTTTGGTTCCTACCAATTTTCCTTTCTTGGTCATTTTCTTTTTAACTCTCCCCTTCTTTCATTCTTTAACCGCTCCGGCGGTTAATCCCTGCCCCAGCAGGATCTGCAGGAAAAAGTAAACTTCAAAAATTTTTCTTAACCCATATGCCGGTATAGGCGTCGATGATTGGATGAATCGGAACCCCGGTGGGAGGAACCCCCAAGATTTTTGTCTCATTCTTCATATCAGATAAAAAATTTTCCCAACCTCTATAAAATCGAAAATAGAGTAGTATTTTTCTAAAGTAAATTCAAGATTCTTTTATTGAGCGTTTTTTCAAGATGCTTTGGATTGGCCTTTGAGGTTTTTCTCGCGGATAAACTGGTCCACGCTCTGATGCAGACTGGGCTTTCCATGAAAACAAGCCTGGCTTTAATTGGTTCGCCATCACCGTCAAATAACTTTTTCAGAGGTCGCCGAAAAAAACGCTTGACACTTTATTGGGGTTTAATTATATTTATCAGTAGAATCTTATTTATCTGATTATTAATTTTAATCTGCTTAAACAGAATAAAGGAAGATTCGGGCCAGGCTGCGGAAACTTGGCCGAAAACATGGCGATTAAAGTCTTATCGCTTTTTTCCACGAAAGGAGGTGATATGGCGAACCCCGAGATGACGGTGGCCCAGAAAAGGAGCTTCCTGGGCAGCCTACCAGCGGCTATATGGCTTTTATCCGCGGCCATCATGGCCTACGGCGCAATCATGATCATCGGAAGCCTTGTTTTTCAAATCGGGGTGGCTGAGCCCAGGCAGCCAATAGTTCAGTTATGAAAACCCGTCCCTGCGTCCTGGCTTGGGCCTGTTCCCATGGTGGGGGTAGCAAAGTTTATCAATCTTCGGGAAAGACTTGAAATAAGGAGGAAATCAATGGTCAAAAAAGATAAGAAAGATAAGAATGGATGTTTGGCACCGGGGGGGAAGAATACGGGTTGCTGTAAAGTCGAATCCTTGATCAGTATCGATGAACGAGGACAGATGGTGCTTCCCAAAGAGTTAAGAGATAAGGCCAAAATTCAACCAGGGGATAAATTGGCCGTTATAAGCTGGGAAAGAGAGGGAGAGATATGCTGTATGGCTTTGATCAAGGCGGAGTATCTCGCCGAGCGGGTAAAAGATTTTCTCGGCCCGGTAATGAAAAATATGTTTACCAGCTGAATTTTTCCTGGAATAAATTGGAGGTGTAAAATGAAAGAAGCAGAGATTAAGAAAGTCGTAAGGGAAGGCTATGGCAAGGTGGCCCAGCAAGAACGCTCTGGTTGCGCCCCGGCCAGTTCATGCTGCGGAAACAAAGATCTCGTACAGGACATCAGTAAAAAGATCGGATATAGTGATGAAGAGCTAAAAGTCGTTCCGGAGGGTTCAAACCTGGGCCTTGGCTGCGGCAACCCCGTTGCCCTTGCTTCTTTAAAAGAAGGTGAGGTGGTCCTTGATCTTGGTTCAGGTGCGGGATTCGATTGTTTCCTTGCTGCGAACCAGGTGGGCAAAAACGGAAGGGTCATCGGCGTCGATATGACCCCCGAAATGCTTGACCGGGCAAGAGAAAATGCTCAGAAAGGCGGTTATGCCAATACGGAGTTCCGCCTCGGCGAGATCGAGAACCTACCGGTCGCCGATAATCATGTGGACGTCATCATTTCCAATTGTGTGATCAATCTTTCGCCCGATAAAGGGAGGGTCTTCCGCGAGGCTTTCCGGGTGCTCAAACCGGGTGGCCGGCTAATGGTGTCGGATATGGTCTTGTTGAAAGAGCTTCCCGATGCAATCAAAAATTCCGTGGCCGCTTACGTCGGCTGCCTGGCAGGAGCCATTACGAAAGAAGAGTATCTAAAAGCGATCCAGGCGGCAGGATTTCGAGAGACCCGCATCGTTGGCGAGACCACTTTCCCTGTGGAGCTGATGACCAACGACCCGACGGCCAAGGAAATCGCCAAGAATTTAAACCTATCTCGTGAAAAAGCCAAAGATTTAGCCAGCTCGGTAGCCAGCATGAAGGTTTCTGCAGTTAAACCATGGGCTTAACTGCACCCGGAAAGGGAAATCCTGCGGCAATAACAAGCCTTCCATATGAATCGAAGTGTTAGCCGGGGTTGGGACTTCTGGGTCAGGGTAAAGATGATTCAGGCAAAAACGAGGGAAGACCTCAAGGAGCTGCGTGTGCTCTTTGCAGAATACGCTACTTCGTCTTAATCCCATAGCGGGGTCGGTTTTTTGGGGACTTGTGATCAGCAGAAACGCATTCGGGATGAGGCTTACAAATATTCTACTGTTCCTCGCTTAGAATCGTGATCCGGTACCGTTACCCAGCGGATTTATTCTTGCAGATGTTCGGTTAGTCTAAGCAGGGCAAGTGGATCGACCCGCGCCCCATTGATTCTGATCCCCCAATGAAGGTGGGGCCCTCTGGATCTTCCGGTGGAGCCCACCCTACCAAGCATGGCTCCCGTGCTAACTCTATCCCCCTCACTGACCAGGGTTTCTGAGAGATGGAAATACATCGAGTATGTACCCCACCCGTGATCGAGAATGACCGATTTTCCGGAGAAGAAGAGTTGGTCGCCCAGGACAACAACCCCGCTATTACAGGCCAATACGGGGGTTCCCTCCTCGGCCCGCAGGTCCACGCCTGTATGTGGACTTCTGGGTTGGCCATTAATAATTCGGCGCAGGCCAAAGTTTGTAGTGGATCCCCCCGCTACTGGACGGACAAAAGCACCACTCCAGAGTCTTTCATCCCGGTAGCCCTGGAACAAGGCCTTCAGGCGCTTTTCCTCTCTCTCCACCCGGGCAAGGGTTTGCGGATCCAGGTCCACCATAGAAGATGGTAGCGACAGTGTCTGGGTTTTGAAATCAACTTTCTCCACCTTTAACAGAAGTGAGCTCGTGTAGACCCTCCGATTACCATCTGTCGCAACGACCTTTAATTCATATGTGCCCGGCCCGGTGTTCATGTCAATCCCAAGCAGACCTTCGTAGGTTCTGTGGCGCCCCCCCAGGGCCATGGGGATTTTTTCTCCCTGAAACTCCCCATAGATAGCTTTAAGTGACGCTGGGCCAGATGCCCTTATAAAGCAGACACCCCCCTGCTTGACCACCCTCGGGAAATACTCGACAAGAAGAGTATTTTCAGCGTACGAAGTCCTTTCCGCCGATACAAAAAGAATTGCGATGAGGGTAAGAAGCCGAAAGCGTTTCATTAGTTTCTTAGTGCCTTGGATGTGGGAAGAAAAAAACCGTGTTCTCTGTGACCTCTGTGTCCTTGTGGCAAAGGAAGCTTTTGGATTTTTAGTTATTTTTCATCAAATGCCGGACAGCTTTCTCCAGACCGTC
This sequence comes from Deltaproteobacteria bacterium, assembly GCA_030654105.1. Taxonomy (NCBI): domain Bacteria; kingdom Pseudomonadati; phylum Myxococcota; class Myxococcia; species Deltaproteobacteria bacterium. The sequence goes on along the minus strand of JAURYC010000261.1, from coordinate 6,983 downwards.
CAGGGTGAGTTCAAACATGGGAAAGATCATGCGGATAGTTTGGAGGGTGCGGACATAGGCCCATTCATGGTCAAACCTGGGATTGAGCCAGGCGGCATGGCGGAACGTCTTGGCCAATAAATTCAGCCGGTCGATGGAAGTGTGGAGGCTTCGTTCCTCAATGTGGATGGAACCATCGGCGGCCATGAGTTCATAGGGGGCCATACTGGCATCACCTACAATGATCAGCCGCGTCTCCGGATCGAAACGGGAAAATTCCTCAATCCGCTGTGGCTTGCGCCGTCTCGGTGGATCGGCCCATATGAAATCATAAACGGTATTGTGAAAATAAAAAGTCTTCAGGTCTTTGAATTGATCCCTGGCATAATTAAAAAGGACCTGCACGACATCGACATAAGGATCCATCGACCAGCCACCGTTGTCGATCATCAGGATCACCTTCAGTCGATCTTTGAGTCTGCGGTCAAAAACGATCTCAATCTCGCCGGCGTTGCGCATGGTTTCATAGATTGTTTTTTCCACATTCACCCGGTCCTTAGGTCCAACTGGGACCATGTTCCTAAGGCGTTTCAGGGCTTCGCTCAACTGAGAAGTGGTGAGCGGCCCTTCCTGCGAGTAGTCCCGGTATCGCCGATCCAGAGCCACTTTTACTGCACTCTGGCCATGCGACCTTCCGCCTACGCGCATTCCTCCAGGGTGACGACCGGAATGACCGACCGGAGAAGTACCCCGCGTGCCAATCCATTTGCTACCCCCGTGATGGGCTTCCGTTTGTTCTTTTAGCCTTTGCAGAAAATATTCAATCAATTGCTGGGGAGTTAGACGGGAAAGTTCTTCCTCTTCCACACCCAGGGCTCTGGCCACGCTTTGTGGATCACGCAGCCATTCCTCAAGCAACATTTTCGCGGCTTCGTCCAAATCTATCCCTTCCGGGTCTGGCATGTCCATCCCTTTAAAATAATGGGCAAAGACTTGATCATAGAGATCAAAATAGCGTTCGCTTTTAATGAGGATGGACCGGGCCGAAGTGTAAAAATCCTCCAGGGAATTGACTAACCCCAAGTTGAGCGCCTTTTGCAGGCGCAAAAAGGAGGTGGGAGTCACAGCAATCCCTACATCCCGGAGTTTGTAGAAGAATTGAACAAACACTTTGTTTTCCTAATTGCGAAAACGGGCAACTTGCTGGGCAGCAACCATGTAGTCGGAGCTCTTCTTAAAAAGCACACCCAGGTAGGGCACCTCGCCCTTGTTCAGCCTCCCGGGCCGGAAATCCGGATCACAGCGCAGGGCCCGGATCCAGTTGATTAGCTCCCGGGTGGCTGGTTTCTTGTCCACCCCGGGGATTTCCCGTAAGCGGTAAAAACTCTCGATGCAGGCTTTGCTTAATTCCTTGTCTAACTGAGGAAAATGGACGTTGATGATATCCCGCATCATGTCTGCACTGGGAAAAGCAATGTGGTGGAAAGTGCAGCGCCCCAGAAAAGGATCGGAAAGGTCCTTCTTGGCATTGCTCGTAATGACGATCACCGGCCGATGTTTGGCTTTGATGGTCTTATCGATCTCAACGATGTCAAAGCTCATCTGGTCCAGAACATCCAGCATGTCGTCCTGAAAATCCGTATCGGCCTTGTCGATTTCATCAATGAGCAGGACAACCCGCACATCCGCAGCAAAAGCCTGCCCGATCTTGCCCATTTTGATGTAATCCTCGATGTTGCTTACATCCCGCTTGGAGTCGCCGAAACGGCTGTCATTCAGCCGGGTAAGCGTATCATACTGGTATAAGGCTTCCACCAGTTTCATACTGGATTTCACGTTCAGAACAATGAGGGACATATGCAGGGCTTCGGCGATGGCGTAGGCCAGCATGGTTTTTCCCGTACCTGGCTCCCCTTTGAGCAGGAGGGGCATCTCCAGTTCCATGGAAATGTTGACGATCCTGGCTAACTCAGGATCGAGCACGTATTTGGAAGCACCGGTAAACCTAAGAAATTGTGAATCCGAATTCATTAATAAACTCCTTCTTTCCTCTAAAAAATGTTCCGCTGGTTCCTCCCAGGGACGATAACTTTATTATCTATTTTATCCATTTGGTCGAGTAAGTTCAACTATTATAACTACCCTGATGGATCTTTAGGGTTGTTTCGCCTTACGCATTTTCACCTTGTTATGAATCAAGAATTGTTCCAGAACCTCGTAAGGCTGTGCTCCCACAACCGACTGTCGATCAACAACAAAGGTGGGAACCGCCGTTATGCCCATTTGATGGGAACGCGACCAATCGGAATCAACAGCTATCTTAAAACTCCTCGCCTGCAGAGCGAATTTCGCTTCATCTGGCGAAAGCCCTACGGATTGGGCCAAGCCGGTTAATTCTTCAACGTTGGCGATATTTTTGCCGTCAACAAAATACGCCCGAAAAACGGCGTCGTGATACTCATCCCCCTTGTTTTTGGATTCGGCCCATTTGGCCAATTCCTGGGCCAGCCGGCTGTTGTAGGTCTTGGTTCGTTTTCCCAGAGGCAACCCCAATTCATCCGCCACCTTCTTCAGCCGCAACATCATCTTTTCAATGTCTTTGCCACGGCCCGCAAAAAGCTCCTCAAGGGTGAGCCCTTCTTCGGGCGTATCAGGGTGAAGAGGAAAGGCCTTCCATTGAATTTCAATTTCGTAATTTTTCCGCAACTGCTCAATACGCCCGGTACTGAAATAGCACCAGGGTCAAACGTAATCGGAAAAAATCTCCATAATCACTGCCATCTTTCCCCCCTTCCTTGTGTTTTTATCTTTTCTCGAGTTGCCCACCTCTTGGTGATTTAGAAGGGGCACTCTTCAGAATCTAAAGATGATTATTTCATAGAAGGCAATTTAAAACAATATAAGGAATCGTACCACTATGGGCGCGACGATGGGTTTTGCAGTTATGATGGTTTTCGATGTGATTTTCATTTAATCCAGAGCCGGAGGGAAATCCGCTCCAGTGTTCCGCCTTCCTTGAATCTGTTCGCTACAGCGCCCATTCTCTAAGTTTTTCATAAGTCACCCCCCCGCAGAGCCATTTTTCCATATGTCCTCCCTCCATCATTTATTAATACCATCATCTAAATATTCTTCTAAAATGAATTCAATGGGGCGAGAAATAAATACATTGAATCATGTATTTTATAAAAGGAGAAACCCTATTTTTTAACTGGCACTATTTCTCTATCTTCTTTACGCATTTTTATTGGATGGGGCAGCTTTTAATTTCCCCCAACATTCAAATACAATTTCGTTAGCCCTCCAACAAAAATGAGCAGGTCCTTTTTACCTTTTCCATCCCGAAAGTAACTTTCATATTAAATTTTCATAAAAGTCCCAAAAGAAAACCATTAAAAAACTAAAAACAGAGAGAAAGGACTAAAAACGGGTAAAGCCCTTTTCCCCTTTCGTCCTAATCAATTTTCAACCACCTTCTGGCATATCGATTGCAGAATAAGTAACCGGAATTTCCCTTCGCGGGCATACGATACATTAAAATTGCCAAACCCGAAAAAGGCAAACCATCTTAAAGGGTGGGACGCAAAGCTTCTGGCCTAAGTTCCAAAGAGGGATACGGCAGCAGGGCTCCCGGGCAAATACAGCACCTCTAAAAGCCGTATTTGCACGGTTCGTTAGATTCTGGAGGTGCTGAAGTGTTACGAATCAAGTCTTTATCTCAATATAATTCATCACAATTTACTTTCTTTCACCCATCCCTTTTAAAAACTCTTCTGCTCTCAGCTTTAGCTTTCTTACTTTTTCTATTCATTTTTTCTCAAGATATTTTCGCCTCTCAGATTAGATTAGCCTGGGATCCGAACACCGAATCTGACTTGGCCGGATACAAGGTATATTACGGAACAACCTCTGGAACGTATGGAACGCCGATCGATGCCGGAAATGTTACCACCTATACTATGACAGGTCTTACTTTAGGTCAAACCTACTTTATTACTGTCACTGCCTATGATACTTCACCTAATGAAAGTGGATATTCCAACGAAGTAAGTGGACCTGCTACGGATGGTACTCAGACTTTTACAGTAACCACCAACCCTTCGGGGTTGCAGGTGGTGGTTGATGGCACAACCTACACCGCGCCTCAGACTTTCAGCTGGGTAGTCGGTTCTTCCCATACTTTATCCGTTTCTTCTCCCCAATCGGGAACTACAGGAACCCAGTACGCTTTCTCTTCCTGGAGCGACGAAGGAGCTCAGAGCCATACGATTATCGCCCCTTCTTCCAGTACCACCTATACTGCCAACTTCACCACCCAATACAGCTTGACGACTTCGGTAAGTCCATCGGGAAACGGAACCGTCACTCCCTCCGGAACAAACTGGTACAACAGCGGGCAGAGTGTTCCCGTCTCGGCCACTGCCAGCTCGGGTTATAACTTCACCGCCTGGTCGGGGGACCTCTCCGGATCTACCAACCCATCTTCCATAACCATGAATGGGCCTAAGGAAGTAACGGCCCAATTTGCGGCCATCTCCGAAACCATTTCTACGCCTGCTATGCCGACTGGCACGACCAGTGGAAATCTGGAAACTTCTTATACCTATATCGCCAGTGGAGCTTCTTCAAACCTCGGTCATTCGTTGGAATACCAATTTGATTGGAAAGGGGACGGGACAGACCTCTCCTTATGGGGTGCGGCCAACCAGCAAGAAGTGTGGACTATTGCCGGTACCTACAATGTCCGCGTAAGGGCCCGCTGCTCTACCCATACTTCTGTGGTCTCAAGTTGGTCATCCTCTTTGCAGGTGACGATTCAGGGGGTATATCAAATCAGTTGTTCGGATAGCGGAATTCAGTGCCTGGAGAGGACAGACGGTGGCAGTGACAGCAATAATCTGGTGAATGGGAAACCCAAAGTGGATGTGGAATATGATTTTCAGATCACCGTACAGGATGCCGGTGGTACCCCCCAATATGTAAAACTCTTCACTACACAAAGGAATAATCCTGCTGCCGGTGATTTTTACGACTACGATATGACCTGTAGCGGAAATTATCCAACAGGCGCAAGCTGCACCCACCGCACAATGCTCGGTCCGGCAGCGGTTCACAAATTCTATTTCCAGGTTAAGATGTCGAATGGATCGGAAATTACCTACCCAAGCACTGGGTACATCACCGGACCGGAAATACAACTTCTCAATGGAAACAACCTCGTGGGGGTCCCGAGGAACATCGCCAGCGCCCAACTCGACGGCCAAGGAGCTTTCGGCACTCCCCGAGTTTATAGATGGAATGCTGAGCAAAACAGTTATACCAAGGTAAGTTCCTCCCAACCAGTTAAGGAAGGAGAAGGTTACTCCCTGTACAAACAAAATAAATCTGTGCCTGAACTGAGTGCCTATACTGAGGTTCCAGACCTCGAATATACTTATTCCTTGAAGCCTGGCCTAAACCTCGTTAGTAATCCTTATTCTGGCCGGGTGAGGCTTTCTGACATAAAGATTCAAAAAGGTACCGGCACGCCGGTACCATGGCAAGAAGCGGTAGCCCGAGGGTGGATCGTAGATGCTCTTTATTATTATAACGGCAAAGATTGGGGCAATACCTATTCTTATTTGACATCTGAGGATGGGGGAGTGCTTGTCCCGTGGTTAGGTTACTGGGTAGACCTGGAGGCTACCGACGACCTTTACTACCTGGTCGTTCCAAAACCTTAAGTCTTTCCCCAATTAATTCGATGGCCATCACCGCTCGACACCGCTAAGAGATTTGTGATATATTAAATGTAATTCTGAAGTATGCGGAAAATCTTTCGGGCGGAAGAACAACATTGATGACGAAAAGTCCAGCCAAGAATCATTTCCTAAAAAACCTTTTTACAATTCTCTTTTTTTGTTTCCTTGCAGTTAGCCTGGGAAGTTGCAGCGGCGGGGGAGGCGGCGGAAGTAGTAGCCCAACTCCTTCAATTACGACCTGGGCGAAGACATTCGGAGGGGTTAACGAAGATGTGGCCCACTCGGTCCAACAGACCACGGATGGTGGATATATTGTAGCCGGGGGGACTTCCTCATCTGGTGCTGGATTCGCAGATTTTTGGATAATAAAGCTTAAACCAAATGGGGATATCGATTGGCAAAAAACCTTCGGCGGAGCTAATGATGATGTTGCCTATAGCATCCAGCAAACCTCACCGGACGGTGGATACATCGTCGCTGGTCAAAGCTCCTCCTTGGGTAATCCACTCGGCGATATCTGGATCCTGAAACTTAAATTAAATGGTGATATCGATTGGCAAAAGACTTATGGGGGTACTGGTAGTAGTACAGCTAATTGCATCAGGCAGACCTTGGACGGTGGATATATCGTAGCTGGGGAGACTTCTTCCTCCGGAGCGGGTTACGCAGACTTCTGGATATTAAAAATTGATGAAAATGGGAACATCTGAAATTAATCTAAAATCAAAACTCCTTATTAATTTACTTATTCTTTATGTATTACTTCCCAATAAATCCTTCTAAAACTTTATCCGCAAGAGGGCCTACGATGTAACTACCGTTGAGGATCGTTGTCGGGGTTCCTTTAACTTTAATCTTGCTCCCGACAGCCATATCTTCTTCCACCCTCCTTTGACCCTTCCCTGTCTCCAGAGCATCCTGAAAAGCCTTTACGTCGTACCCTTTTTCTTTTAACATTTCCTCGATCTTTTGCTTCGCTGCCGCCTTATCGCCTTTGGCCAACGTTTGTCCTTCGTTGGAAAACATGAAGTCATGGATGAGCCAGAAGGCCTCGTTGCTAACCTCTTGAACCGCGGCAACCATTACGGAAAAATCGAAAGATTGCTTCTGTGACTGGAACGGATAATGTTTGAAAACATATTTGATCCCCCGAGGATATTTTTCTAAAAATTCCTTCATCTTCATCCAAGAACTCAGGCAGTAGGGGCATTGAAAATTCGAGAACTCCACAATCGTCACTTTGGCTGCGGCAAATCCCCGAAA
>JAURYC010000260.1 GCA_030654105.1 Deltaproteobacteria bacterium | reverse complement strand
TAGTTGAGTGAACTGCATACCCACTATAAATATTTAAAAAGGAGGAGAATACGGGAAAGTAGACAAAGGTATTTTAGGGAAAACAAAAATACTCTATGAGAAGGGGAGGTTGAAATGAAAAGAAACAGATTGTGGATGATTTTTGGTAGCTTCAGTTTAATCCTAACATTGTTATTTTCACTGTTGGTAGTCGATGCCGATGCGGCACCAGCCCAGAAACCGGGGCAGAAGATTACCTGGGTATTCGCCACCAACCCCGGCCCGGCAGCCAACACCTGGACATTCTACCCCTATCCACGTTTTCAAAAGCTGCTGGAGCTAAGGTCCGGAGGACGTCTCGTACTGGACACAAAGATGGGGTTGTTTCCCGTAAACGAGGTGGTGCACGCGGTTATTGCCGGGCGTGCCGACATCGGCTGGGAAAGAATACCCTGGGTTGCCGGCACCTTCCCCCAATGGGATTACGCCCTCCCCTTCTTCTGGGACAATATTTTCGAATATGAGGCCTTCCTCAACGATCCCAGGCTGATTGAAATTGAAAGGAAATCCTACGCTGAAAAAGGTTTAGTGAAAATCGCCGATATTGCCGTGGAAGCTCTCGATGGCATCTGGGGCAAAAAAGCGGTTGCCACGGTGGACGACTTCAAAGGGTATAAAATCCGAACATCCGGGTTGATTACCACCCTCGCCATGAAGCTCCTGGGTGCCTCCCCTTTGACCATTCCTACCGCGGAAATCATGGAAGCTTTGCAAAGAGGCACGGTGGATGCCATCCAGACCTCCCGCGGTTGGGGCCTGGGATTCGGACTTCCGGACGTTTGCACTCATGTTAGCTTCTGGAAATTTCAGTCGGTGTTCGGCGGCATGCTGGTCGTGAACAAGGCCAAATTTGATGCCCTGCCGGCTGATCTAAAGAAGATCGTTTTGGATACTGGAAGAGAAATGCAAGGGCAAACCATATTTGGTGCCAAGGTTGAGGAATTGGAAGCTGAAGTTGGCCTAAAGGTCAGCCGAATGAAAGTTACCCAACCGACCCAGGCTGAAATCAATAAGGCGAGAGATCTCGTGAGACCCACCATTGACAAATGGCTCGAACTCGCCGGTCCGCAGGGCAAGCAGATCCTGGACATCGCTGCCCAATATGCCGGCGGCGCTAAGGTTATGATGAAAAAATAGCGCCCTTCCAGAGCCAACCCTTCGGCTTCCTCTCCGGCCTTAAAACCGGAGCTGCTCAGGGTTGGATTTGAGCGCGGTCGAAAGGCCAAGTTTTTCAACCTATGAAACAGTTAGGTTACATTATCGAAAAAATTGCTGATCTGGGTGGCTACTTCTCGGGGTGGCTGGTGCCGCTCATGATGATGTTGGTTGTCGTAGATGTATTCATGAGGTATGTGCTGCACCAGCCCCTCATGGTAGCCGATGAGTTCAGCGCGTATATGCTCGTCGCCCTCTCCTACCTCGGCCTGGCTTACACCTGGAGGCAAAAAGGGCATGTTCGGATTGAAATTTTCGTGAACCGACTTTCGTCCAGAGCCTATAGCTGGATAAGGCTGTTGGGGCTGATATTTACCTTAATCTTCCTCATCGAGATGGATCGGGCTGCCTACAAAATGATCACTTATGCCCTCAAAATCAATCTGAGGTCGTCAACCTGGCTTACCTTCCCTTTGTTTTGGCCTCAATTAACCGTATTCATCGGGTTTGTCTTGCTTACCCTGCTGCTGATTGCAGATATTGCCCGGGCCATTGCCAAGGTTCGGGTAGGTGAAAAAGTAGAGGTCTAGCTCTGTGAGTCTGGAATTAATGTCTCTCGTCATTCTTGGTGGCTTGGTTCTTCTTTTGGCTCTGGGAATTGAGATCGCCTCGGCCATGGGAATCGTGGCTGGACTCGGGCTCCTTCTTTTCGTTCATCAACCCCTGGATTACTTCGCCCGTGCCGCGTTTGAAATTATGAACTCCTTCACCTTCACCGCCATCCCGCTCTTTGTTTTTATGGGGACGATATATGCCAACACGGGAACTGTGCGATCCCTTTTTGGAGGAGCGGAGAAAATATTTGGGAGTCTACCCGGGAGCCTCACCTCAGCCATGATTGTGGCTAACGCCGTCTTCGGGGCCATCTCTGGCTCCAGCCTTGCGGCGACAGCAACCTTCGGCAAGATTTGTTTCCCGGAGATGGAAAAGGCGGGCTACGACCCCAAGATGTCCCTCGGCGCCATAGCCATCTCAGGAACTTTAAGTGTTCTTATCCCTCCCAGCCTCATCATGATCGTCTACGGCGGCTGGCAGGACGTCTCCGTGGCCCGACTCTTTGCGGGGGGGGTAATCCCCGGGATCATCCTCACCATATTCTTTATGATCACCGCTACCATTCTGGTGATCCGCAATCCCAAACTGGCGCCCAAAAGGGCAAAAAAGTTCACCATGAGAGAAAAACTAACGTCTTTTTGGGATTTGCTGCCTTTTGTGATCATAATAGGGATCGTGTTAGGGACAACCTTTGGCGGGATCATGACTCCCACGGAGTCTGCCTCTTTAGGGGCTTTCCTGAGCATCATTCTCGCCTTCGTTTATCGCCAAATGACTTTCCATGCACTCAAGGAAAGCATGTTGTCCGCGGTAAACATAAGCGCCATGATTGCCTTCGTCCTGTTTACGGCCAGGATGTTGGGCCAGGTCTTTCAATATATTGGTCTTACGGAGGCAACTTCTGCCTTCATGATGTCCTTACCCCTCGGCAAATATTCGATCCTCGCCATTATTTGTATTATGTATATCATCCTTGGATGCTTCTTTGACTCTTTGTCCATGCTGGTGTTGACTCTTCCCTTTGTTGCCCCCATTATTAAGAACCTGGGCTTCGACTTTATCTGGTTCGGTATCCTTTATGTCGTGCTTGCTGAAATTGGCCTGGTTACCCCGCCCTTCGGTCTTAATCTTTTTGTCCTTAAAGGCGTTGTGCCTAAATATGAGATAACTACCATCTTCATGGGCACTCTGCCCTTTTTGATTCCTACGGTTATTTTGATTATTCTACTGATCCTTTTCCCTGAGCTTGCTTTATGGTTCCCCAGCGTACTGTACCGATAGATGGCAATAGGAGGTTATCGTTTACCGACCCAAACCGGGAGAGGTTCACTTTGTTGGACATTGCCCGTATTTCTAACTAATTCTTTATCATCGTATTGCCTACCCGTTTCCTGTTAATCTATCAACGTAACCCCAAACCTTCTGTACCTGCAAATGATTGTGAACCGGTGATTGCTTTTGAATATTTTAAAAAAGATAATACTTTAGCTGTTTGAAAATTAGAGCAATTGGATTAATTTTTTAAAGTCGTCATTCCTGCGGAAGCAGGAAACCAGGATTTTTTCCTTATATTTCTGGATTCCCGTTTTCACGGGAATGACACGACAATGGATCTTTTCATAAAACTAAACTGTTACTAAAAAAGTAATTTTTAACCAATAGGGGGCTTGAGGGATATGGAAAACAATACTAAAAAAATTTGGATCGGTTTGGTTCTGTTAATCTTCATAGGAATAGGCCTGGCGTTCTATTATTGTTTCTATCATCCATCAGAAGAACCCACCCTCATCGGGCAGCCCGGAGAAAAAGAATCCCCCCTGCCCCCTTCACCCCAAGCCCTCCAGGAAAAAGAAAAGGAAATTTCTCCGATTCCTTATGTTGGGCTCGATAAAACCGACGCCCGGATTCGCAAAGGAATAAAAGACCTGGCCTCCCACCCCAAATTCGCGGAGTGGTTAAAAAATGAAAATATTATCCGTATAATCACTGCGGCGGTGGACAATATCGCCGATGGTGTAAGTCCCAGAGTTCATCTGAGTTTTTTGTCTCCTCAAAAAGGATTTGAAGTGACGGGAAAAGGCCGAAAGCTTTACTTGGACCCCCAAGGTTTCAACAGATATAATCTGGTAGCGAATGTTTTTTCCTCTTTAGACGCCCAAGCCTCCATCAGGGTTTATAAAGAATTAAAACTGTATTTTCAAGGGGCGTATCGCGAGTTGGGCTATCCGAACCGGGATTTCCAGGATACTCTTATTCGGGCCATGGAAGAACTGCTACGGACGCCCATTGTGGAGGGTAAAATATTATTGGAAGAAGAGGAAGAAAGCATCGATTATCGGATGGTAGACGACTATTTGGAAGATCTAAGTGATGCTCAAAAGCATCTCATTCGTATGGGACCGAAAAATGGGCGTAAGATTCAGGCAAAATTGAGGGAAATGGCTTTGGCCTTAGGAGTTTCAGAAAATCAACTTCCCCAAGCTCAAGTATACGCTACAAAGAATTGGCCCTAAATTCTATGGGCAAATTTCCAATAATGGATTCGCCAGTTGGGTAGGTATAGGTAAAAAATTACCACTAAGAATGTCGCTTTTTTTTACATAATTTTTTATTTCAAATTTAATAATAAAATAAACACCTTGCCTTTATTTTAAAAAATCGACAAAAATCTGTGTCCAATTTATTTACATTTTTATGCTTGGCTAGATATTATGAATCGAATCGTTTTTTTTCTGTTTCTGCCAAAAAATT
>JAURYC010000259.1 GCA_030654105.1 Deltaproteobacteria bacterium | reverse complement strand
GGCTTTGGTCCGGGTGTAACAGGTGACGATCTTGAAGGCTCCGCTTTTTTGCACGACGATGGCCAGGGCCTTACACCACATCCCGATGCCCACGATTGCTATGCGGACCGGTTTACCATCCATGGGGAACGCTCTCTTTCTTTCGATTCCTTGCGCCGGCCGAATCGCGAAGGGCATTCCCTGGCGATAAGGCCTTTCTCCTGATGCCTTTCTTATCCTGTCCCTCACCCTTCCCCTCTCCCCACCGGGGAGAGGGTTGGAATGAGGACCTTCATTATTTGGGGTAGCGGATTTTTCTTCCTGTAGTTCTATCCAGAGGATGAACATCCCGCAGCAACCGCTCATCGAAGCTCAAGGGTGTTATGATGTCCGGCTCTTTCCCAACAAACACCTGGTTTTCCAGCCGGAATCCGCCGACGCCCGGTTTTCCCGCATACGGTTCAATGCTGAAGAGCATACCCGGCTGCAGGGGTATTATGACGTCCGGGGTGAGATTGGCGACCCACGGCGGCTCCCAGGGGTTGACCCCCGCACCGTGCCCCCCCGAGAGGTCATCGGAATTCGGGTTGGTCTGGGGATGGTTCAGGTGTTTGCCGATGTCCCCGTTCGTCTTCCCCACCTTCGCCTCGGCGCAGGCATTGAACAGGGTGTTGTAACTCTCCTGATGCAGCTCGATCTGCTCTTTGGTGGGCCGGACATCCCCGCAGACATACGTACGGGTGAAGTCTCCCCAGTACCCGTTGAAGCAGGCGCCGATATCCACGATCACCATGTCCCCTTCGCGGATCGCCCGATCGGACGTGAATCTCCGGTAGGGGGCGGTATAGGGGCCGGAACAGACGATGTTGGCACATTGGCTCCATTCGCTGCCCAGCTCGGTGAATTTTTGCCAGGCAAAGGCCAGAAGCTCACATTCCTTCACGCCCGGCTTTAGATTATCCAGAAAAGCCTGGAAGCCGGCCTCGGTGATCATGGTAGCGATCTTCTGGCATTCGATCTCATCCTGGGTCTTGATCATCTTGGCCTGGTTAAGGACCTCCCTCCCATCCACCAACTGGGCTTTGGGAAAACATTTGGGCAGCCATTGGGAAAGGCCGAAGGTCACCAGGTCCACGCCGATTTTCCCTTCAGCGAGTTTTCCAATTTTCCCTTTTATCTCCTCGGCCCACTTCTTGGTGCCTCCCTCCGACCGGATGAAGGGTCGTCCCATGATGTTTTCCGGACGAATCCAGGGCATGCGCGTCCGGGCATGGATGACATCCAGGGTACAGAGAATAGGGTCCCCACCCCGGGGTAGGACCACCGCGGCCAAGCCGAGGATCGTCACCGGGCCGAGGTGAGAGCGAAATCCGGTGAGGTACCGGACATCTTCCAGGGCAAAGACAAACAAAGCATCCAGCCCGGATTTTTCCATAGCCTCTTTGGCTTTCTGCACCCGCTCCCGCCGGAGCCGATCGAAATTAACCCTTTCTTCCCAATCTACTCCCATAAATCCGAATTCTGACATTCTGCCTCCTTTTTCCCGGATAACCCAGGATTACGCTGAAATTTAACAAAGTGGTCGCGTTGCTTATCCTTTGCCGCCCATGACTTGGGCATAAATCTTTTTAAATTCTGCTTCAGTGACTAACCGCTTGTTATCCTCTGAAATATTCTTGATTTGATTCAACATGGCTGAAGCCTGCTCCTCCGAGGGTAAAGGAAGGCCGGCCTCCCAAGCTTTGAGCATGATCGAGTATCGACCGCTCTTTTTTCCCAACACCACGTCGATGGCCTTCCCTCCCACAACTTCGTAATTTAGGATCTCGCCGCGTCCATATCCCAGCTCGTTGCGTCGGTCCCACATCTGCCGGGTGGCAATGCCCACTTCTACCTGTGAGGTCAAAGATCCGACAAAAGGTTTGTACCATTCGGCCCGGGAGAACTCTTTGGCCATTGCGGAAAGCCGGGTAAAGGTTTGGGTCTTGATTCCCGTATTGACCTTCAGGAATGCCTCGAGACCCATGATAATTTCATCCAGGGGAGCGTTTCCTCCCATACCATTGACGCAAGTATGCACCACTTCCGCGCCGGCGGTTACGCCGGCTAAGGTGGTAGCGGTGGCAAATCCCCAATTATTATGGCAGTGGATTTCTATGGGAACTTTCACCCACTTCTTCACCTCGGCCACTAACCAGGCAAAGGCGGGGGGATAGGCGGAGCCCCGGGTATCCACAATCGCAATGTTATCGGGCTTTCCCTCTTCCGCAACCGGGATAATGATGTCCCGCAGTAAATCCAGGCTGGCCCGACTGCTTTCCATGAGGAAGTAGGTAACTTTCAGGCCGTTCTCTTTGCCGAATTTTACCAATTTGATGATCTCTTCTGCGGCCTTGCCCCGGCTGCCCCAGATACCTTTAATAATATGATCCTGAGCCGTGATCTCCATAACGGCCCGCTTCACTCCGCTCTTGACCGCCAGCTCCATATCATCTCGGCGGGCCCGGGCGAAGCAGGCTACTTCAGAGTTCTTGATTTCTTTCGCCATCGTTGCGAGGGCCTCGAAATCCTCCTGGGAGGTGGCGATCATTCCCCCCTCGATACGCTGGATGCCGGCCTCCTCCAGGGCATGGGCAATTTTTAATTTTTCCTCTTTCCGAAAGACGACGCCTGGCGTTTGTTCCCCATCCCTCAAGGTCACGTCGTGGATGGTGACCTGTGGGGGAATCTTCCAGTTGGCCCGTACTTCCGGCTCAAAACAATAGGGGCTTACCGACCATTTCCCCGGAACTTTCCAAGGAGTTTCATCCGTTCCTTGACTGCTCATCGTTTTTCCTCCTGTTGTCAGTTTCTATTCTCACCAAAACATTTCTTACGTTAAATTCAGTTCATCACCCCCTTGCGGAAAAACCCGTTCCCCGGCACTTTTACCAGACTTTATTTTTCAACCTTCAAGGAATACGGCAATTCCTTTGCTCTTTGACTTCAGGATTGACCAGAAACGGAGGCCATTCTCCTTTCAAGGCCAGGAGCACAGCTTCGGCCGATTTTTGCTGCAGCTCCAGATTGGATGCTTCTGAAAAATAAGCCGAATGGCCGGTGATCAAGACCTGCTCAAGTTTTAGGAGCGGGTCATCCGGGCGGGGAGGCTCTGGCTCGGTAAGATCCAGGCCCGCGCCGGTGATCAACCCCTCCCTAAGGGCTTGATAGAGGGCTTGTTCATCGATGATGGGTCCTCGCGCCGTGTTGATAATAACGGCCGTGGGTTTCATCTTCTTGAATTCCTTCAAGCCGAAAAGGTTTTTCGTCTCGGAAGTGAGGGGGGCATGGAGAGATATAAAATCCGATTCCTGAAGCAGTTGTTCAAATTCCACCTTCTCGGCACCTACTCGTTGAAGGTCTTCACGGGATAAATAAGGGTCATAACCCAGTACCCGCATTCCGAAGGCCCGAGCTTTTAAGCACACGCGGCTGCCAATCCTTCCCACACCCACTACACCCAATACCTGCTGATTCAGGCGGAACATCCGGCCTCGAGCGTTGATGATGTCATTGCTCGCGGGTTTCCAGTTGCCATTGCGGACGACCTGCGTCAGAGGAAAGAGTTTCCGGGAAAAGACCAAAAGGAAAGCCAAAGCGTGGTCGGAGACTTCGTGAACGCTGGCGTCGAGAACGACCGCTACCGGGATCCCCTGCCGGGTAGCTTCCCCCACATCGATATTGTTGTACCCAATCCCCATCCGGCTTAGAATTTTACATTTAGATAAGGCCTGAATAGCTTTCGGCGTGTACGGTTCATTGGCCCCTACGATTGCGGCATCCGCATCTGCCCCGTATTCGATGACCGCCTTTTCCGTCCATAAGGGCCCCTGGACCAACTGGATTCCAGCTTTAGCCAATATTTCCTCGGCCGAGGCGATAGGCAAACTCGTAATCACCTTCATGGCCATAATAAGGCCTCCCATAAGTGAAGTGTTAAAATGCTTATATCCCGTCCCTTCCTGTTTAACATTCCAACCCTAAATAGAGCTGCTTGCCGCCCTTTGGCCGTCCAGGTGACAGGCCACCCAGTGGTTGTCCCCTACAGGAACTAAAGAAGGTTCCTGCTCCCTGCAAATCGATTTTATCCCGGGACATCGGGGATGAAAACGGCAGCCCGGCGGTACATTTAAAGGGCTAGCGATCTCTCCGGACAAAACAGTACGTTCCCGTTTATCCCGGGGGTGATCGGGGAGGGAAGCCGCAATAAGCGCCTGGGTGTAGGGATGTGTTGTGTTTTTTAATAGCTCCTTCGTCTCCCCAAATTCGACGATCTTTCCCAGGTACATCACGGCGATGTCCGTGGACATATAGGCCACCATGGCCAGGTCGTGCCCGATCAGCAGGTAGCTGAGTTCCAGATTCTTTTGCAAATCCATCAAGAGGTGAATGATCTGCAGGCGAACGGAGACGTCCAGCGCTGAAGTGGGTTCGTCCAAGATGATGATTTTCGATTCCGTGGAGATGGCCCGCGCGATGGCCACCCGCTGTCGTTGGCCCCCACTCAGTTCGTGAGGGTAGACCCTCCTCAGTCCCGTGTCCAGCCCTACCATGTGCATCGCTTCCACAACTTTGTTTTCCAGCTCTTCCTTGCTCAGGGTGCTGGAAACTTCCAGGGGCTCCGTAATGATCTCTTTAACCCTTAGACGAGGGCTAAGAGAGGCAAAAGGATCCTGAAAGACCGCTTGAAGGGTGCGACGGTAGGCTTTTAACTCCGAAACATTCAAGGAGTGTATGTCTTTTCCCTTGAAGAGCACCTCCCCATTCGTAGGCTTCTCGAGAAGGAGCAAGACTTTGGCCAGGGTGGTCTTCCCACTTCCGGACTCTCCCACCAGTCCAACAACTTGCCTATGCTTGATGGTAAGGTCAACACCGTCCAGGGCTTTGACCCATCCGATCACATGATCTAAGATGATCCCGGCCTTAACCGGGAAATGCATCTTTAGCTTCCGAATCTGCAGTAAATAATCAAACTCTCTCTTTTCCATTGGGTATTCTTCTATTCGCCCGATTATTATCGAACCCTCCCGAAAATAGAATGAAGAACCATTGTGGCACCTCTCTGCTCATGCCTTTATGGGATACCAGCATTGGGCGCTCCGTGCAGCCGCCAAGGTCACTTCTGGCGGTTCTTCCTTGCGGCAACGCTCATCTGCGTACAGACAACGCGGGTTAAACCTGCATCCGGGAGGCAAATTGGCCAAATTAGGTGGCTCACCAGGAATGGGCCTTCGTTTCCTTAGATCCTGTAACCCAAAGGCCGCATCTAAAAGAGCCTTCGTATAGGGATGGGCAGGGGAATCAAAAACATCCACCACCGGCGCGCGCTCCACGATCTTGCCCGCATACATAACAATCACATATTCGCACAACTCCGCTACAATCCCGAGATTGTGCGTAATGAAAACCAACGTTACGCCAGTATTTCTTTGCAGATCCTTGAGTAAGTTTAAATATTGTAGTTGAATGGTTACGTCCAAATTCGTCGTCGCTTCGTCGCAAATGAGCAATTTCGGCTCACAGCTAATGGCAATCGCTCCGACAATTCTCTGGCGCATCCCGCCACTCATTTCATGCGGCCACTGTTTAATCCTCCGCTCAGGTTCCGGGATCCGCACAGCCAGTAAGAGTTCCTTGATCCGTTGGATCAGGGAGTCGCCGCGCAGGCTGGTGTGCTGCTCTAAGGTTTCCCCAATCTGTTCCCCGATTGTGAACACCGGGTCCAAAGACATCATGGGGTCTTGCAGGATCATGGCGATCTTCCTACCCCTAATCTGGGTCATCTCCTTGTTGCTCTTTTGCAAGAGGTCTTCTCCTTCAAAAAGGATTTTCCCGCTCACCGTTTCGCCGGAAGGGGGTAGAACACGTAGAAGGGATGCGGCCACGGTGCTTTTCCCGCAACCCGACTCGCCAATCAAAGCCAGGCGATCCCCAGCATTGACCTCGAAAGACACATTGTCAACCGCTTTTACAATTCTGGTGCGCGCAAAGGAAAAGAAATAAGTGGTCAACCCGACGACTTGTAACAGGGTTTTCTTTTCCATGGTTCTCACTCGATATTGCGATAAAAAGGATCGAGATAACGGCGGAGCCAATCTCCAATAACATTAAAAGAAAAAACCAACAGGCCTATACCTACCCCAGGAAAAACGACTAACCACCAATAACCGGCCAGCAACCCTCCTCTACCCTCCGAAAGCATCAATCCCCAGGCTGGCTTGGGCGGTGGAACCCCTACGCCGAGGAAGGTGAGAGAGGCTTCCACGACAATAACAATTCCGATTTGTAAGGAAGAGAGCGTAATCACGCTATTGAATACATTGGGCAGGATATGCTTCCAGATGATGCGGGGGTTTCCACATCCGGCAATTTTGGCCAGATGGACGAAATCCCTGGTCTTCATGCTCAGGGTCTCCCCCCGTACCACTCGGGCATATCTCGACCAAAATGTGCCCCCCAGGATGATGACGATATTCCAGACCCCGGGGCCTACAATGACGGCCATGAGGACTCCGAACATTACCGTAGGAATACTCAGCCAGGCGTCGGTAAAGCGCATAATGACTTGATCCACCCAGCCCCCAAAAAATCCAGCCATTAATCCTAAAAAGGTTCCTATACATCCGGCAATAATCACAGCGGAAAAAGCCACCAACAGAGAGACCCTTGATCCGTAAATCATCCGGCTGAGTACATCCCGCCCCATGGTATCTGTACCCAAAGGATATGTCCATTTTCCTTCCTGTTCCCAGACCGGGGGCAACAACCGCTGCCGGGGATCGCCAATTTCCGGATCATGCAGCGCCATAAAGTCGGCGAAAATCGCGGTCAGGATGAGCAAAAGGATAATGATCACCGCGGCTTTTGGCACCCTTCTCCAGATATCCCTTATCCGTTTCCAAATTTCTGAGTCCATAATCTTTCTTCTTTAATGTATAGTCGATTTTTCAATCATAGCGGATGCGCGGATCCAGGTAGGCATAGAGAATATCCACCGCTAAGTTAATAAACACCATACTCACAGAGATAAACAGGATGACCGCCTGTACCACATTAAAATCGCGATAGATGGCTCCATGGTACATGAGGAGTCCCAACCCCGGCCAGGCAAAAACCATCTCGATGGCTACGGCGCTCGAAACCATGATCACAATATTCATCCCGGCCAAGGTAACCACGGGAATAAGCGAGTTTTTCAGAGCGTGCTTGGCCACTACCGATAGTTCGGAAAGTCCCTTCACCCGGCAGAGCTTAATGTACTCGCTATTCAATACTTGCAGCAAAGACGACTCCGTTATGCGGGTATATCCGGCACTAAAATACCAGCCCAAGGAAAAGGCCGGCATCAGGAGGTGCCAGAATGTTCCATAGCCCCCTGTGGGTAGAACCTTTAATTTCACAGAAAAAATAAGAATGAACAACATGGCGATCCAAAAGTTAGGCATGGACAAACCCAGAAACGAAAACCATCGCAAAAAATTATTGGTAAAACTGCCGCGTCTCCTAGCAGCTAATACACCGGCCAATATTCCAAAAAACAAAGATATGAATTTGGCTGCCCCTACGAGCATCAACGTAGGTGGCAGCCGTTGCCACACGATCTCCGCAACTGGCAGACCGTAATAGATCGACTCACCAAAGTCGGCCTGTAGTGCTTTTTTGATGAAAATAAAATATTGGACCGGCAGCGGCTCATTCAAACCAAAGCGATCCCGGATCGAATTGAGTTCGGCTTCGTCAGCCCCGGGGGAGGCGATCATGAACGCAGGATCAGGCCCGATCCTGGTGGCCAAAAAAATCATCAAGGATACAATCCCTACAACTATAATCCCAAAAATAAACCGTCTAATTATGTATCTCTTCATGGCGTTTTCCGTCGCGTAAAAAGCTTCTCCGTATTGGGAGCAGGGAAGGTATCGCTTTCATTCTACATCTTCTTGGTTTTTTAAAACCCATGGCAAGGGAAAGGATACCTCTGCCTGCTGTTTTTCGAGATACTCTTTATCACTTCACAAGCTCAATATCTTCAAAGGGGG
>JAURYC010000258.1 GCA_030654105.1 Deltaproteobacteria bacterium | reverse complement strand
AAAGAAGAATCTTCCTCTGCATAAACCGTATCGAGGCGGGCTGTCACCTGGCGACCTTGATTCTTTGACAGCAACTCAGTAACTGCGGTGGTATAGAGTTCACTCCGAGAAATACCAAGACGCTTCGCCAGAGCATCGGCTGAGCGAAAAACTTTATCGGGGATAGATATAGCTGTTTTCATAATACGAGTATGACTTCAGTTATACCAGGCGTCAAGAATTTTTAATTCGGGGGGCATATCACTTATTTTTGTTTGACGCCTCTTAAGGTGTGGCGAAGTGAAAAGGGGGGACTGAAAGGGGGGACGTTCGTGTAGAAATTGCTTAGCGGTCCCCATACAATTCACCGGAACTTCTTGCCCCCTGAGGAAAGCGCGCGGGTAATACAGGAATTCGCAACCACCAAGTATAGCTCCACCTTCGCCCTATCACATGGTGAAAAACCCCGGGCGCATCTAATCTGGCTGATCCCAGCATAATCACAATATGAAATATCCTTTATCATCCGTCCAGCACTTTCTGCACGAACGTCCCCCTTTTTACATGCCACTAATCCACTGGCTACAAAGACTTGGTGGATGTGGTAGATGAAAGGGGATAACAGGCCGCTCCAGGCCACGCGCTGATCGCGCGGGCCTGAGCATTGACGTGTGTGCCGGGCATGGCACAGAACTTATGGGGTGGAAGTCCCCATACCAGGTTTTCGCGGAGCCGAAGGATAGGAGAAGGACAAGGGCGTCATCGTGAGGTGGGGTCTGAAGGAAGCCCAATCCAAAAGCGCGGGGCGACGAATCCCGCTATAAGCGGGACTTTATAAATCCGGCGCTTACGCGTGGAACGTTCTGTGTCTTACCCCGGGAGATCTCCTCGGTGCCCTGGGAAGTCGCGTGCGATCCCGCCGTCGGCGGGACTGAACGTTGAGAAATTGACGTTGACCGCAGAGGAGAAGTCAGGAGAGGGTATAGTATCCTGAGTTTGTCGAAGGGGAAGGCCCAAACGGTTCCCCGGTTGACTTACTCTGCCGAACCGCCGTATACGTGATCCGTATGTACGGTGGTGTGGGAGGGGAGGAGCCGCGAGGTTCCCCCCTATCCCGATTCTGCCTAAGATTGGACATGGAATTGGTTTTTAGAGTATAATAAATGAAAATTCGTTTTTACATTGATTCAGAGACTGGTCTTCCTCATATTTACAACCATAAGGTGCGGGAAGATGAGGTCGAAGATGTACTCCAAAAGCCCGGAGAGGACCGTCCGGGCAAGGAAAACTCTCGAATTGCTATCGGACAAACACGGAACGGTCGATATCTTCGAGTTATCTATGTCCCCAATCCTGAGCCTGACAGTGTATTCGTAATCACTGCATATGAATTGGTAGGGAAACCCCTCAAAGCATATCGGCGTCGAGGCCGAAGGAGACAAAGACGATGAAACAAAATAAATTCCCAAAAGGATGGGATGAAGAGCGCGTCAAGCGCGTTCTTAATCATTATGAAAACCAGACTGAGGATGAAGCGGTTGCCGAAGACGAAGCTGCTTGGGAAGATGCATCGCAGACTTTCGTCGAAGTCCCGAATGAACTAGTTCCTGCTGTGCGGGAGTTGCTTGCAAAGAATGTAGCCTGATCCTTATTGATACAGGAAAATATGTAACTTCAGGCAGAACCTGTCAGTTCACCGGACATGAGTTCTGCTGCGCTTCACACCTGCCGGTGACTTCTGCGTTAAGCAAAAAAATGAATGACATGAAACACATTCCGATTGCTAACTACTTTTCAGACAACCCACAAAAGGAAGTGTATCTCATTAACGGAGTTCCAGACTTCTCCCCTCTGGATATCAATCTGGAATTTCTTCATTCCAAGGGTTGGTCGATAAACACTGACAGGGTGCGCTTCCATACGGAGATGAAAATGGAAGTACCTCAAGAGCATCCAATGGCTCAGATTTTGGGGAATCTGAAGCCACACCTATTGCTCAGGAAAATTGATAAAGAAGAGGATTATTTCATCTCAATCCAAGTCATGATTGATGGAAGCATTCAAATCCTGAGCAATGACAGCGATAAAGCGTCAGAGTACCTTCGGGGTGTTTTCCTTGGGTTTCCACCTTCATTTAAGGAACCTGAAGATATCTCACAAGAATCACAGTGGAGCGATGACGAGACAACCTTCGCCATGTTTTGCGGCATGCTTCATGGGGCATATGGCTGGGACCCATCTCACGACCTACCTCCGTTCCTCGAAGAATCTATTCAGGAAGCCCAGAAGTCGTTGGAGATTGGCAACTACAAGTCCTGCGTTGTCATGTGCCGAAGAGGGATAGAAGCTTTGCTGAAGTTTGCTTACAAACGTCTCCTTGGGCAAGAACCTCTTGGCAAAAACAACAGACCACTTATGTTAAACGATTTAATTAAAGGTTTCAAAGGAAAGGGCAATATCCCAGACCATTTACTGCATGTGGCTGATTCACTGCGGTTGCTTGGCAATGTCCCAGGCGCTCACGCTGCGGAAATAAAGGATTACCAGTTCACAAGATATGATGCTGAGTTCGCAATTGCATCAATACTGTATTTCGTTGAACAGTATTTTACCAAGATTGATACCGAGGTTACAAGTTACTACACGGTATCAATAGACCTTAGCTGACAACGTTCAGGACATCGTTTACTCAAAAAATGGTCACCACATCGTTAACTCAAAGTTTTAAGGCTATGTATCTCGCGATGCCGTGACCTGCATCAATAGTCGCGCAGTTGATACTCGTATTGTTCGACCTGGATCCTATCCAGAAAGAGCTTTAGCATTCATGAACACCACCTGGAAAAATTAGGTTTCCATGATAAAACGGACTGTGGCTGCTCGATTGTCAAAGACCAATAGTAAACGATGTCCTGAACATAAAATCAGTAAACGATGTCCTGAACGTTGTCACCAAGGGGTTAGAAAATTTACGGTTAGCGCCCTTAGGCTTGCGTGGGGCATTCCTTAGGGGTTCAAATCCCCCCTCTCTCCTTTAAAAAACATGGACCCTAATAACCTTAATAACCTACCAGCGTCTCCCCCATCATATATACGGCAATTCGTCGGTAAAAAAAGTCTTGTATCGATGGAGCAAGGTCTTTATAATCTTTGTAATCTTCTGGGTGCTCCAATTTCGCCCCTATTGTACTTTATTAGGAATTTCTTCAATAAGAGGGGGATTTGTTCTTCTAAACTATCTGGGATAAATGGAGAAGATCTATGAAAGCTGCCTACTATCAAGGGAACAGAACCATCAAGATTGGTGAATCGATCCAGCGCCCGCCCGGACCGAATGAAGTCCGTCTCAAGGTAGCTTATTGTGGCGTGTGCGGAACGGACCTGCATATTTTCAAGGGCGATATGGATAAACGGATTACCATGCCGCAAGTCGTCGGCCATGAAATGGCCGGCGAGATTGCCGAGGTCGGCACGAACGTCAAGAGCTGGTCGGTAGGAGAACGGGTGGTGGTGCGCCCCTTGGATCCCTGTGGAAACTGCCCGGCCTGTCGCGCCGGACTTGCCCATATCTGCTACAATCTCAAATTCCTGGGAATTGACACCCCCGGCGCTTTTCAAGGTTCCTGGACAGTGCCTGCCCACACCCTTCACCGGCTGCCCCCGGCCCTTCCTCTGGACCAGGCAGCCTTAATTGAGCCCCTGGCGGTGGCCTGTCACGATGTGCGGCGGGGGGAGGTGCAATCCGGAGAAGAAGTTGTGGTTATTGGCGGCGGCCCCATTGGCTTATTGATCGCTATGGTGGCTGCGCACATCGGGGCGCGGGTGTTAATCTCGGAGTTGAATCCGTTTCGGTTAAACCTAGCTCGCGAAATCGGGCTGGAGGCCATCAACCCCCAAGAGGCCGATCTGGCCGCTTGGGTGGGGAAGCGGAGCGACGGGGCAGGGGCCGATGTAGTTTTTGAGGTGTCCGGGTCTGCGGCCGGAGCTGCTACCATGACCCAACTGGCCCGGACCCGGGGCCGGATCGTTATTGTGGCGATTTTCGCGGAATTGCCCAAGGTGGACCTTTTCCGTTTTTTCTGGCGCGAATTGCACCTCTGCGGCGCGCGGGTATATGAGCCGGAAGACTTTGAAAAAGCCATTGCTTTGGCGGCCATGGGAGTCCTGCCGCTGGGCCGGTTGATCAGCGACCGGCGGCCTTTGGCGGATTTGCAGAGGGTATTTGAGCAGATCGAAGGCAGTACAGACCTGATGAAGGTCCTGATTGATACTCGGGGAGAATAAATAGATATTCTCAGCCAATTCAGGTTAAATGGCAAGGTTGCTCTGGTGCCGGGTTACCGCCACGGCTAATTATGTGCACGGTGCCATTCTCACGGTTGATGGTGGTTGGAGGGGACGATAATGCAGGATTTTGACAACCGGCAACCGGAAGGGTTTCAAGGCGAAAGATTCAAGGTCCGGTAAGAGGCCGAGTTTTTATAAAGGAAAAAATATAGCCGCTTAAAAAGGAGTAGAGAATGGAAGGTAGGCCACTTTTAGAAGGGATCGATAGTGGAAGGTTGGAACGGATTGTCTTGGCCCGTATACCCATTGGCGTGGATTTGTTGGAAGCGATCTACGAGGTGGTGAAGAGGGAAAAAATTCAGAAAGGCCTAATCCTTATGGGAATCGGTGCTCTGAAAAAGGCCGTCTTCAGGAACTTGAAAATTTTTCCCCAAGAATACCCGGTAATGCCCAAAGACCGAATTTATTTTGAGGTACAAAAGCCTTTGGAACTATTGTCTTTATCAGGCTATATCGTTCCCCGGGTGAACGGAGAGCCCCACGTACATGCTCATTTTTCAGCTTCCACCGTCATGGGGGATAGCATTGCTACTTACGGCGGGCACCTGGATCAAGGAACGATAACCTTTGTTAAAGCAGGCGTAGCCATCGGGGTTCTGGAAGGAATTGCGATGGGAAAAAAATGGGTGGAGGAACGGAAGACCGAGGATCTATGGGTCGGGAGGGAATAAGGCAAGAATGACTATGGAAGGGTTCAAACAATTGGTCATCAGGTATTTTGAGAGGATTCTGGTTGGCCTCATTCTCCTGGTGGCTTTCATTGGTATGTACTTTATCGAGGAAAAGTCGATCATCCTCAATTTTTATTATCTCCCTGTCCTGGTGGCGAGCTATTTATTGGGACAACGCATGGGTCTATTGACTGCCATCCTTTCGGTCCTGGCCGTGCTGCTCTTTGTCTTAATTTTTCCCGAGCGCTTTTTCGGAAGCAAGCAAATTTTGCCTAACTTTGCCTTGCTTTCCTCCTGGGCCGGATTTCTCATCCTGGCGAGCATCGTGGTGGGGACCCTGTACGAACTGAGTGAGCGGGGAATGTTAGAGCTGAGAAAAGCCTACATCGGCATCCTGGAGATCTTATCCAAATACCTGGAATCGACGGATCAATACACCAAAGGCCATTCTCTCCGGGTCTCCGAATTTTCTCAGGAAATAGCCATAGCCCTGGGATTATCCAAGATAGAAGTTGAAAACATTCGAGCAGCCGGATTGCTCCATGACATCGGGAAGATAGAAATAAGTGGTGAGGTTCTCCGCAAAGCCGCTGATTTAAGTATGAAAGAGCGGGCGTTGATCGATACCCATGCCGCCAAAGGGGCGAACATCCTTTCCTCAGTAGGAGCCGTACTCAAGGAGGTTGTACCCATTGTCCTCGCCCACCACAAGTATTTTTTGAGTGAATTGGAGGGCGGTGCCAAGGAGCAAACCCAGATTCCCTTGGGTGCTCGGATCGTGGCGGTTGCAGATTCCTTTGATGCCATGGTGACCGATCGCCCCTACCGCAAAGATATGCCTCCCTGGAAGGCATTAGAGGAACTTACGGCCAAAGCGGGGACCCAGTTTGATCCCCAAGTTGTGGAAGCGTTTAAAAGGGTTATCGCTGGAAAAATGGAAAAAGTCTAAAACAATGGAGGTTTGGCATTTTTCCCCGACGGTCCGCTCATAAAACATACCCTTTAATTTCTTTTAACCACTGTTTGAAGGAACATGATATATTTAAACTCACGGGTCCTTTTATAAGGAGACGAATAGTTTCCATTTTGTAGGGAGATTGCCAATGGCGGTGAAAAAAATA
>JAURYC010000257.1 GCA_030654105.1 Deltaproteobacteria bacterium | reverse complement strand
CCATATTCTCTCCATCTCCGGCTTGCACGTGGCCCTCGTGGCGGCATTCTGCTTCGGGGTGACGCGCTGGATCTTAAAACTCTTTCCGGCGATGCTTCTGCGCCTGCCTTTGAGTAAGACTTCAGCCTTAGTGGCCGTTGTTCCGGTGATCTTTTATACTTTCATCGCGGGTCTGGGGGTGGCTGCGGTGAGGTCGACAATCATGATGCTCTCTTTCCTCCTCGCCCTGCTCCTGGATCGGGAGAAGGATCTTTACGATGCGCTTTTCCTGGCCGCTTTCCTGATTTTAATCGTTAGCCCAGCCGCTCTCTTTGATGTTTCCTTCCAGCTTTCTTTTCTTTCGGTGCTGGCCATCCTTTACTTGATCCCACGCTTTACGGAGTATTTCTCCCCTTTTAAGAGTTGGCCGTTAAAGAGCTGGGTAGAGGAACAGCCGCGCTGGAAAATAAAGCTTTTGATTTACCTCGGCGCCAGCCTCCTCACCTCGACAGCAGCCATTCTGGGGACCGGCCCTTTGGTGGGGTACTATTTCAACCGGGTCTCCTTGGTAGGTTTTTTTTCTAACCTCCTCCTTGTTCCCCTGATGGGATTGGTCAACACGCTTCTCAGCCTGTTGACCGCTTTTTTGGTCTTCGTCTCCCTTCCCCTGGCCAAAATCTTCACGGCCTTGAATGTCTTTCTATTGGACATCTCCCTGCTGCTGGTCGATTTTTTCAGCCGCATCCCGCTGGCTTCGAGGAGAGTAAGTACACCCACTTTTCCAGAACTGTTTCTCCTCTACGGGATGCTCATCTTTGCCGCCAACCTGAAACGTTGGAAGCGAGCTCTACATGGGTTGATTGGCCTGTTGGCGATCTTCGTGAGTCTCCAGGCTTATGGATATTATGCAGTTTCCCAGAACAAGGAACTCGCGGTTACTTTCCTGGATGTGGGGCAGGGGGATGCGGCCATTGTCCGCTTTCCGCAAGGCAAAGTAATGGTAATTGACGGCGGAGGATCTCCCGATGGCAGCTTTGACCCAGGAGAGCGCATCGTGGCTCCCTATTTATGGAAGATGAAAAATAAAGCCATTGATTTTTTGGTCAGTACTCACCGCCATCCGGACCACCTTCAGGGACTCCTTTTCCTTTTGGATAACTTTAAAATTGGTGAGGTTTGGCATAACGGAGAAAAGGCGGAGGATGATTTTTTAGCTGAAAGGTTTCTAACCGCTGCCGGTGAGCGTTTACAGAGGATGGGGCAGGGAACGGTGCCGGTGGAGATTAATGGTGTGCAGGTAGAGTTTCTTCATCCCCCTCTGGGAAGGAAAGAAGGGTCAATCTTTTGGGGGAACGATGCATCGTTAGTTTTACGGCTCACCTTCGGTGAAGTGAGTTTTCTTTTTTGCGGGGATGTGGAAGCTGCGGCAGAAGAAGAAATACGGCGAGCGAATCCAAATCTTCAGAGCACGGTTATAAAAGTACCCCATCATGGCAGCAAGACGTCCAGTACTCCGGAATTCATGGAGAGCGTCCGGCCCAAGTATGCGATTTTCACGGTAAAGGCAGGGGGCAGGCATCGTCTGCCTCACCCCATCGTCTTTAAAAGGTATGAGGATATTGGGACGAAAGCGTTTCTTACAGACCGGGATGGAGCGATCACCTTTACGACGAAAGGGAAAGATTTGAAAGTTCAAACCTTCATCGGCGGGAGATAGGCTTTCTGAAATAAATCGCTATTGTTATGCTCCAGGTGGAAGGGGAATCCGGGAAGGTTCTAATTCTCAGAGATTGGATGAGTGGGGAAATTAGCCCCAAAACGGGTTTTGACCCGCCTTGTTTTGGCTTGACAGCATATCACCATAGTGGTATTCAGGCAAACATTCCTAAAAAACAAAATAAGCTAAGCTTTTGAAAGGTATTTGATATATGCCCCCAACTGAAAAACCACAACTTATCGTCCACCGGGAAACCTTAGAGGACCGTTTAGTTCACCTCTTACAAGAATCAATCCTATCCGTTAACCTTAAACCGCAGATGAAACTAAGCGAAGTACAGGTGGTTTTGGAAGCGAAAGTCTTTGAAACCCTGAAAGGTCTTTCTCAGGGATGATACGCTTACGAAGTACGGAGGTTATAAATGGGAGATACCGAGCGTCCATACCGAGTAGTGGTTACCGGAGACAATCTCGCCCCGGAGGCTATGAAAATTCTATCCGAAAAATGCAGGGTGGTATTTACCGGACCTTATCCCCAGCCTTCCGTTTTGGCGCAAAAGCTGAGGGAAGAAAAGGCGCACGCCTTGATTCTCCGGACGGGGAAGGTTCCGGCAGAGGTCGTCAAGGCATCCCCTGATCTGAAGGTCATCGCCAAGCACGGGGCCGGATTCGATAACATCGACGTCCAAACCGCGACCGCCTTAAGAATTCCGGTCATGACCGCCTCGACGGCCAATTACGAGTCGGTGGCGGAACACACTCTTGGTTTGATGCTTTCCCTGGCTAAAGACATCCCCTGGCTGGATAGCCGGATGCGCCAAGGCTTTTGGGATAAAACCCAGTTTCGGGGAGTGGAGTTATTGCGGAAAACTCTGGGGCTGGTCGGGTTTGGCCGAATCGGGCGTCGCGTTCATGAATTAGTCGCGCCTTTGCAGATGAAGGTATTGGTCTTTGATCCTTTTCTCCGGGACGGCAGCCTTCCGCCGATGGTCACCCTTGTCTCACAGTTGGATGAGCTGCTGAAAGCGGCGGATATCGTGAGCCTTCATTGTCCGCTCACCGAGCAAACCCGGAACTTGATCGGGAAGAGAGAACTGGGAATTATGAAAAAAAGCGCGTGGCTGATCAACACGGCTCGGGGAGAGGTGGTGGACGAAGAGGCGCTTATTGCCGCCCTCCAGGAAGGAGAGATCGCGGCGGCGGGGATCGACACGTTTCGGAAGGAGCCTCCCGAAACCCTTCGGCGCCTTAGTGAGGCGGGTAAAGTGGTTTTGACGCCTCATATCGCCGCAGCGACCGAGGAGGCCTTCGCGCGCATGGGAATCGAGGCGGCCCAGAACACCCTGACCATTCTCGAAGGGAGAAGGCCCGATAAAAACTATATGGCCAACCCGGAGGTTCTGGAATCCAAATGATCCTTGCGCGGCTAAATTTAGATACAACCGTACAAGGGGTGGCCGGGAGGGATGGCAGCGCCTGGCGCAGCGATTGAGTTACGACGCGTGGGCGGAGGTACTGCCGGCCTGCTCGTTCTCTTTTTTTTATTTACACTATGCGCTATACGCTTTGCGATTTTCTACATTAATAAAGGAGGAGAAAAATGGAAAGAGTGAATAGGTTTAGAAAAGTCCTGGAAGAGGGAAAAATCGCCGTGGGAACCTGCCTTGACTCCTACAGCGCAGCCGCGGTGGAGGTCGCCGGCTACAGTGGCTTGGACTTCTGCCGGATCGACAATGAGTATTCCTGGCGGAGGGACGAGGGGATGGAGAATATGATGAGGGCAGCGGCGCTGGCCGGGATCACCCCCATGATCCGGGTGGAAAAAGGAGACCCCTACCTTGTCTCCAAGGCCTTCCAGGCGGGGGCGGGGGCGATCCTGGTTTCGGACATTGCCAACTACGAAGAAGCTCTGGCCGTGGTCAAGGCCTCGAAATTCGCACCCAGAGGCCACCGGGGAATGAGCAGCTTTTCTTTTGCCGGAGGGTGGGGAACCCGAGGGGGCGAGAACTTTGCGGACTGGAGCGACACCCAGTTGATGGTGGGAATCATGGTGGAGAACGAGCAGGTGGTCTCCGATTTGGATAAGATCTTTGCCATCGAGGGGCTGGACTACTGCCTTTTCGGCCCCTCGGATTATAGTTTGTCCCTCGGTTTTCGCTCGACCAAGAAAAACCATCCCAAGGTCCAGGAGGCCATTAAAAGGACGGTTGAAGCCGCGGCCAAACATAAGAAAGCGGTGGGGATCGGAATCGGGCAGCCCTGGGAAGAGGAGGCAAAAAAATATATTGATATGGGTTGCCGATTCATCGAGATCGGCCACGAACTGGGGATTCTCAATTCAGTGTGGAGTTCAGCGGGATCCGGGATCAGGGCATTAAAGCGGTAGTTAAGGGTCTAATGAAGGCTTTCCTTTCTTGGCCAGGAACCATTCGATCAACTGGCGGGCGATACTGATTTTGCCGGGCTGGCCCGGCAGATTGTCCGCCGTGAACCACCCGGCATCCTCGATCTCTTCATCATTGATAGCAATTTCGCCGCCGGCATACGTGGCGGTAAAACCAATCATCAGGGAGTGAGGAAAAGGCCAGGGCTGGCTGCCAAAATAGCGGATGTCTTTGATCCGTATCCCCACTTCCTCCAGGACTTCACGCTCCACAGCCTCTTCCAGCGTTTCTCCCGGTTCCACAAAACCGGCGAGGACGCTGTAAACCCCCGGAGCAAAATGGCGGGATCGGGCCATAAGCAGTTCATGGCCTCGCTCCACCAGGACGATGACCGCCGGGGCAAGGCGGGGAAAATGGAGCAGGCCACATTGAGGACACTCTTTGGCCCTTTCTGTTTCCCGGAGCCTGAGGGGGATGCCGCATCGACCGCAGAAGCAATGAGTCCGGTCCCACTCTGCAATCTGCACCGCACGGGCGGCCAGCCAGAAAAGATCCTCATCCAAGCGCCCGTATACTTTGCGCAGACCTTCAAAAGCCATCCCTTCCGGTGCCACCGTCCCTTCCGGGAGGTCCACGGCATAACAGGAGTGCCCGTCAAGCTGACCCAGATAGTGTTGGTCTCCGAACGGCAATCCCAGCTCCGCGAATCGAACCAGATAAGGGATCCGAACCGAAGAGGACTCTTGGTGAAGGAGGAGCTGGTTTTGCAGAAAAGCAAACCACCAGGACAGACCTAAATTTCCTTGGGGAGGTAGGATGCCAGGAATGAAATGCTTCTTTTTTTTCATTCTGCTTATGACCCTCAGGTTCTTCTGGCGGGAGGAAAAATTTCATTTTCTTTTTTAGACGGTTGCTCATTCATCGGCCTGCTCCTTTTTTCTCCCTCTGAGGATTTTTCTCTTCTATGGCGGAGAAAGGATCGAGTAAGAATGGAAAAATTCTAAAAAGGATAACATTTTCTAATCAAGAATGCTACCTCTGGCAATAGACAATAATATTCTTGATCAGTTAGGAGCTTTTTGGTAAAGTAAATTCATTGAGAAATCCATAAATTGGCAACTTACAGTTTGGCTTTCTCCCCCTCACCTTTTTAGAGGAGCTAAAATGGGCCAAGTGAAGGAGACCCCATTTCTCGCGGGAAGAGGAATGGGGTTTTGTTTTTTGGAAGTATGCGGAGGGTCTTGGATCGGTAGAAGAAAAAGAAGGGTTGAATAGGGTTCGGATTCTTGTCGTAGAGGAAGAACGATCTAAGATTAAAAAAATTAAGCGAATAAATAAGGAGGTTTATTCTCTTGGAGGCAAGAATTATTTCTATTGCCGATGCCTTCGATGCCATGAGCAGTTTACGACCCTATCGGCGAGAGATGTCTCAGGAAGATGCGCTGGTAGAAATGGAGAAAGGCAAGGGAAAACAATTTGATCCCAAAATTTTAGAAATTTTCATCAAGGAAAAAATTTATAGGTCATAAAAAATAAGATTTTTTTCCATTTTTTACCGCACTGGACCACAAAAATGTTTGACTCCTTGAATCTTTGTTACTCCCGCCGATTGGCCGGCCCTCAGCACCTCCCCGCCGGGTCCGGGAAGAGACTGCCCGGCCCGGACGGGAGGGTGAATCTCTCGGGAGCACAAGGCGGTAGTCCTTTCCATGGACAGGGCGGGGCTGCCGCCGAGAATGCCCTCCCTTCCTGTGATCCCGCCTTCCTTGGCGGAAGGCAAGCACGGCTCCGGAATAGATCTTTTTCCCGCCGGTGCTCCCTCTTTCATCACCCTCCCGTCCGGGCTCCGTTAATCAAAGTAAATTCATCAACCTATTGAAAAGGGAAGGGGGGCAAGGAGGGCTTTCCCTTGACTTTCAAGGGTTTGTTGGCTATTATCAGAGCAAATTATTTGTAAAATTTTCATGAGCAGGAACACCGAGATTCGCTATGCGCTTAGCGCTATGCGTATAGCGTTTTTCTTTTTTTCCGCATACTCTGCGTGTTCCCCGGTGGAAGACTTTTTAAACCAGAGGAGTTTGCTTTGCAAATCAAAGGAATCCGGGGCTTCAAAGATATTCTTCCCGGAGAGGTCGAGAAGTGGCAGTTCGTGGAGAGCGAGGCCCGGAGAATATTCGGGCTGTTTGGATTCTCGGAATTTCGCGTTCCTCTTCTCGAACGGACAGAGCTTTTTGCCCGTTCGATCGGCGAGGCCACGGACATCGTGAGAAAAGAGATGTATACCTTTCTGGACCGCGATGGGGACTCACTGACGCTGCGGCCGGAAGCGACGGCTTCGATCGTGCGTGCCTATTTAGAGCATGGGCTAAACCAAAAAAATCCCGTGGGCAAGTATTATTTTATCGGTCCCATGTTCCGGTACGAACGCCCGCAGAAAGGGCGTTACCGTCAATTTCACCAGATCGACGCCGAAGTTTTGGGTGTTCAAGAGGCCTGGGCCGATGCGGAAATTTTGGTCATGCTGATGCGTTACCTGGGAGCTTTGGGAATTGAAAACCTCAGCCTGCAAATCAATTCGCTGGGATGTCCCCAGTGTCGCCCCCCTTATAAAAAAGAGATTCAAACCTTTCTCCAGACCAAAAGGAATTCGCTGTGCGAGGATTGCCAGCGGAGGCTGGAAACCAACCCGCTGCGCATTTTTGACTGTAAGAACGAAGATTGTCAGGCAGCCTTGACCGAAGCGCCGGTGGTTTTGAACTTTCTCTGCCCGGAATGCCACAGGCACTTTGAGCAGGTAAAAACTCTCCTCGATGACCTCCGCCTTTCCTATTCCCTTAACCCCAGGATGGTCCGGGGTTTGGACTATTACACCCGTACGGCGTTCGAAGTGGTCGCCGGTGAACTGGGGGCCCAAAACGCCGTCTCTGGCGGGGGCAGGTATGATGCCCTGGCCGAAGAGATAGGAGGGCCGGCCGTTCCGGGGATCGGGTTTGCCATCGGAATGGAGCGGTTGATCATGCTTTTACCCGGGGAAAAAAATTTCGCCCATCACCCCCAGATTTTCCTGGCGACTTTGGGGGATAAGGCCCGGCGGAGAGGATTTTCCTTAGCGCAGGAACTGCGCGATAATGGGGTTTGGGCAGAAGTAGATTATGAAGGAAAAAGTCTGAAAAGTCAGATGCGCCAAGCCGACCGTATGAAAACCCCCTTCGTCCTGATTTTGGGAGAAGAAGAATTGAAGAAAAACCAGGCAATTATCCGGAATATGGCCACCAAAGGTCAAGAGGAAGTTCCCTTAGGGGAAATCATAGGGACTTTGAAAAATAAAGTAAGCAGTAAGCAGTGATCAGTGAGCAGTAAAAAAATTCCTAACTTGAAATCTGAAACAATCTTTTTAGTTTAAGAATGGTGGGCTCGTAAAAAGTCAAAATTTGGATGGCAATGTAAAAAGCTCCAGATGCAAGGCGCGCCAATCCTGAGGAGTGAGGCGTACTTACAGGTACGCCGCAACGACGAAGGATGCAGCGCAACGCAGCAGATGGACTTTTTACGAAGCCATCAAGAATGGAGACGGAAAATTGGGCGAGGCATTGGGCGACTTGAAACGAACCTGTTATTGTGGGGATCTCCGATCGGAGCACATCGACCAAGAAGTGACTCTTATGGGCTGGGTGAACCGGAGGCGGGACCTGGGAGGACTGGTGTTCATTGACCTCAGGGACCGGGAGGGAATTGCTCAAGTGGTCTTCAACCCCGAGTTTAGCCCCGGAGCCCACGCCCAGGCCGCCTCTTTGCGTAACGAATACGTCATCGCCGTGCAGGGAAAAGTAGTCGCCCGTCCCGCTGGCACGGAGAACCCGGAATTAAAGACCGGCCGACTGGAAGTGCAGGCTGGGGACCTGAAGGTGCTGAGTGAATCTAACCCGCCTCCGTTTGCTATCGATGAAGATGCCGCAGTGGCGGAAACCCTTCGGCTGAAATATCGATACCTGGACCTGCGCCGACCGAAGATGCAGCGCAATCTTATCTTGCGTGATCGAGCGGCGAGGTCCGTTCGGGATTACCTGCATAGCCAGGGGTTTTTGGAAATCGAAACTCCTTTCTTGACCAAGTCAACACCCGAGGGGGCCCGGGATTATTTAGTTCCCAGCCGGGTGAACCCGGGCCAGTTTTACGCTCTGCCCCAATCGCCGCAATTATTCAAGCAGCTCTTGATGATATCGGGGTTTGACCGCTACTTTCAGATCGTCAAGTGCTTTCGGGATGAAGACCTCCGGGCCGACCGACAGCCTGAATTCACCCAGATCGACATTGAGATGTCTTTCATCGACCGGGAAGATATCTATTCGATCATGGAAGGAATGATGCAGGCTTTGTTTCGGGATACCCTGGGCCTCCCACTGGCCACGCCCTTTCCGCGGTTAACCTACGAGGAATCCATGACCCGCTATGGGGTGGATAATCCGGACATTCGCTTTGGCCTGGAGATGAAGGATGTAACGGACACCCTGAAAAATACTGCATTCAAAGTTTTTGCCGAAACTATCCATCGGGGAGGAGCGGTCAAGGCTTTGAAGGTTCAGGGCAACCTCTCTCGCAAAGATTTGGATGAGTTCAATGAACAGGCCAGGGAATTGGGAGCCAAGGGCTTGGCTTGGATCAGAATCGGTGCCGAAGAGTGGAGTGGGCCAATAGCTAAATTTTTATCTAAAGAGGAACGTGCGGCTTTAAGAGAAGTTTGGCAACTCACCCCGGAAGATATCATTTTATTTATGGCCGATTCTCCCAAGGTCGTCAACGATGTCATGGGACGCCTCCGGCTGAGGCTGGGGAAACAGCTGAGTTTGATTCCCGAAGGTATCTTCTCCTTTGTCTGGATTACGGATTTCCCCCTCTTGGAATATGATGAGGCCGAGGGGAGGTTTACGGCCAAGCATCATCCCTTTACTTCTCCCTTGGACGAAGATCTCCCTTTGCTTTCCAATGCTCCGGAAAGAGTCCGGGCCAAAGCCTATGATCTTGTACTCAACGGGTCCGAAGTTGGCGGAGGGAGCCTGCGTATCTACCGCAGGGAAGTCCAATCTTTGCTCTTCGAAAAGTTAGGAATTAACCTGGAGGAAGCGAAGAAAAAATTCGGCTTCCTGTTAGAAGCCTTGGAGTTTGGGGCTCCTCCCCATGGCGGAATTGCTTTCGGATTCGACCGGCTGGTCATGATCCTGGCCGGGGCCGAGTCCATCCGGGATGTAATTGCTTTTCCCAAAACCCAGAAGGCCACCGACCTGCTCACCGAGGCCCCCTCGGCAGTGGATGGCCGTCAACTGGCCGAACTCTCCCTTAGAGTGATGGCTCCGAAATAGTGTCAGTGTGAGTGTCAGTGCCAGTGTTTAGAAAATATTCTTATCGCTCACCCTCACACTTCCACTCACCCTATTTCAATCGGGCTGAGGATAATCCGGAAATCTTTCAGCAGCCTCAATAAAACCTTTTGAAGCTCATCCTACTTTCCAACTTCACTTTTTCAGAGAACTCAGGAGATCTCAGGGAAAAAGCTTGACAGAAATCTTTAGAAATTTATAATGAATGAACATTCGTTCGGTAGATCCATTTGGCACCAACGTATTTTTTAGCAGAGGGGACCCATGGAGGTCAAAGCCCGCGTCAAAGACAAAAATTTAATCGGTGAGAAGCGCAAGCAGATCATCGAAGGGGCCATTAAAGTCTT
>JAURYC010000256.1 GCA_030654105.1 Deltaproteobacteria bacterium | reverse complement strand
GGCGGAGCCACCGTGGCCGCCGGCCTGGTGGCCAGCAAGAAGCCGGATGGTTACACCTTAGGGGTTGTATCCACCGGAGTGATCACGGTACGTCCCCATCTTCTAAAGCTATCCTACGATCCGCTGAAGGATTTCACTTTGATAAGCCAATATTCCCTTTATATTGGAGCGGTGACCGTCCTTAAAGATTCCCCCTATAAAAATATCGGAGAATTTATTGCCTATGCCAAAGCGAACCCCGGCCTTTCCTATGCCTCGCCCGGCATGTACACCCAGCAGCATTTGGCAACGGAGCTCTTCCGCCAGTGCAAAGGCCTGGATTTCAAGCATATTCCCACCAAAGGAGGAGCGGAAGCCAACACCCAACTTCTCGGGAAGCACGTTAATTTTGTGGCCGGGGCCGGGCAGCATATTCAATATGTGAAACAAGGAGTATTCCGTATGCTTGCCGTTTTCAATACGGATAAACGGGACCCGAATTACCCGGATGTGCCCACGATAAAGGAGCTGGGCTGCCAGGATGCTCCGGCTCTGGGCTATATCGTGGTAGGCCCGAAAGGGATGCCGGAGGCCATTTATAAAAAACTGAGTGGGGCGATCAAAAAAGTGGTCGAAGGATCTGATTTTCAGAAGCTCTTAAGTCACCTCGAAATTCCCTATGCCTATAAAGACCGGGCTCAGATGGAGAAAGACGTTCTGGTTGAATACGAGTTCTATAAAACTTTCCTCCAAAAAATGGGAGCCAAGAAAGAGGGTTAAATGGGCGGGGAGATAAAAGAAAGAAGGAGAATGCTGGAAAATATGACGAGAGGAGGGCTGTCCATGCGGTTCCAAAAGAAAAATTCCAAAATGTTCGTTATTTCCATGGTCCTGTTGTCTTTCCTGATTTCCTGGCCGTCTTTGGCCGCAGGTCAAACTTACCCGGATAAACCCATCACTCTTTACTGCGGGTACGAGGCCGGCGCTACGACCGACTTGACGACCCGGGCTCTGGCCAAAGGCGCCGAAAAACTGCTCGGGGTTTCGGTCGTCGTCGAGAATAAGCCCGGTGGTTCCTCATCGGTTTGTGCCGCCTTAGTGGCTTCCAAGAAACCCGACGGGTATATCTTAGGGGTCATTGATAGTTTTGGTTCTTTGACCGCCCGCTCCCACCTCATGCCCCCTCCCTATAAGCCGTTGGAGGATTTCACCTTTATTGTGCAATACGGACTGTATGTTGGCGGCATTTGTGTGCTGGCCGAATCTCCCATCAAGACGATCGAAGAGTTCATTGCTTACGCCAAGGCCCATCCCGGCCTCTCTTATGGCTCGGCGGGTATGTTAAGCCGGGGGCACATTGCCGTGGAACTCTTTGCCAAGTGCAAAGGCCTGACTTTGAAACATGTGCCCTTCAAGGGGGGAGCCCCGGCCAATACCGCTCTTCTGGGCAAGCATACCGATTTTGTCGCCGGAGTAGGGCAACATATCCAGTACGTAAAGCAAGGGGTATTCCGGATGCTCATGGTCTTCAGCGCGGAAAAAAGGGATCCCTATTTCCCTCTTATCCCGATGGCCAAAGACCTGGGTTGCGAGGACGTGCCGCCCAACCAATATATCATGGTCGGGCCCAAGGGGATTCCCGAGCCCGTTTACCAAAAGCTCAACGAGGCATTTAAAAAGGTCATCAATGGGCCTGATTTCCAAAAAGTTATGGAAAGCTTCAACCTGCCCCTGGAATATAAAGACAAACCCCAACTGGAAAAAGAAATGGCTGCCCAATATGAATGGTATGGATCCTTCCTGAAGAAAATGGGGGTAAAAAAATAAGGATCATCTCCAAATTAGTTGAGGGTCAAAGAGCTGGCCTATTTAAAATGGGCAGTGATTTCAGGGTCCCCGAAGGAAAGTCATCTTGCTTGCAATCTGCCTTTCCTTCCGGGCCCTTGGCAGGCTTTCTTTAAAAATTTTGATCAACTAATTTGGAGATGACTCACAATTTCTGGGTGGCCTCTGTGGTTAGATTTTGATAATGCCTTCCGAGGGAAAAGGAGAGAATTCATGGAGAGGAAAGATTCTTTACAGAAGATCCGCGAAGAGAAAGAAAAATGGGAGCAGAAGACGCTAAAACCAGCTTTGGAGCGATTCAAGCTAAAAGAAGCCCCGACCCGGTTTTATAGCTCTTTGGATGCAGGCGAAAAATTCGATTTCCTGGATAAAGTAGGCTTTCCCGGGCAATATCCCTTCACAGCAGGAACCTTTCCGACCTTTCCCTACCAAACCGGGGAGAGAGGTTCTGGCTCTATCGCTCAGGCCCCCGGGTTAGTCCGGGCCGGCCGCTATTCGGGCTATGGATCTGCCGAAGATACGAGGGATTATTATCTTCATATGAAACAGTTAGGGCAACGGGCCGGCCCCAATATCGCCTTCGACTTGCCAACCCAGTGTGGGTATGACTCGGATAACCCCCTGGCCACGGGGGAAGTAGGCCGGGTGGGAGTGGCGGTCGATACCTTACAGGATATGGAGATCATCTTCGAGGCTTTCTCCGGGGAGAATGACATTGACCGGACAGCTTCGAACTTTACCATCAACGCCCCAGCCAATATCATCATGGCCATGTACTTAGCCCTGGCGGACAAACGCGGGATTGGGTGGGATAAACTGCGGGCTTCCCCGCAAAACGACATCCTTAAAGAATTTATTGCGCGTGGTACCTACATATTTCCCCCCCGGCATTCGATGCGCATGTTTCGGGATAGTCTGGTATTTTTTACCAAACATCTTCCGAACGTGAACATCACCAGCATGGGCGGGTTCCACCTCCGGGAAGCTGGAGCAACTCGCGAGCAGGATTTAGCCTTCAGTATGGCTATCGGAGCAGCTTATCTCCAGGAAGGGGTCAACGCCGGCCTGCAAGTAGATGCTTTTGCGCCCCGCTTTAGTTTCAACGCCTTTGGCGGGTCCATGGAATTTTTTAAGGAGATTGCTTTTCACCGGGCGGCCCGGAGAATGTGGGCCAAAATTTTGCGAGAGAAATTCGGGGCGAAGAATGAACGATCTATGCTGCTGCGCGTGGCTTCCACTGCCCATTGTGGGCGGGTGAACTGTACCGTGCAACGCCCGCTCAACAATTTGACCCGATCGATTGTCGGCGGAATCGCCGCGGCTTTAGCCGGTGGGCCGCCCAACTGCAACCCTCCTTTTGATGAACCCATGGGTTTGGGCTGGAGCTTAGAAGCCATTCAGCTAAGCGAGGATGCGGCTCGCATCCTGCAAAACGAAGCTCGCTTGATAGATGTTATGGATCCCCTGGCCGGGTCTTATTACGTGGAATCCCTTACCGATGAAATTGAAAACACCGCCTGGAATGAATGGGAGAAGATTCAATCCCTGGGCGGGGCTGTGGCCGCGATTGAAAACGGATATTTGCCGAAGGAGGTGGCCCGCAGCGCGTATGAGCGGCAAAAAAGGCTCGAAGAAGGAAAGGATTTAATCGTCGGGGTCAATTGTTATACGGGGGAGGGAGAACTTGAGGTGCAAACCACCCGTTTGGTGCCCCATCCTTATGATCCGGAACGCCGCGAGAATGCCGAAAGGAAGCAGACGGAAAGGTTAAGAGAGATAAAGAAAAAGCGGGATAATAAAAAGGTAGCTCAATTGCTTAAAGAACTGAAAAATGCGGCCGTAAAAGAGGAAACCAATTTATTCCCCCAACTCATCGCCTGCGTAAAAGCCTATGCCACCGGGCAGGAGATATGTGATACTTTGCGGGAAGTCTTTGGAGAGTACCAACCCACAGCGCTTTAAGAAACAGGGTTCAAGGATTCAAGGGGTCGAGGTTATAGAAAGGAAGAGGAGATAAATCGATTATGACAGCAGACCAAGGAGAAAGCAAAGGCCCTCTTCAAGGGATCCGGATTATCGATTTGAGCATGATGCTGGCCGGCCCTACCGGTTCCATGTTGATGGGAGACCTGGGAGCAGAGGTCCTTAAAATCGAGCCCTTAGATGGAGATGAAACGCGGGAAGCCCCTCCTTATTATTATGGCGAGAACAGTGCCTATTTCTGGTCCATCAACCGCAACAAAAAAAGTGTGGTGATCAATCTAAAGTCTGCGGAAGGCCGACAGGCCTTTTATGATCTGGTAGCCAAGTCCGATGTGGTTTACGACAACTACCGGCCAGGGGTTCTCGAGCGCCTGAAGATCGATTACGAAAATCTGAAACGCTACAATCCGCAGATTATCTGCTGTTCCATTTCTACCTTCGGTTACATCGGCCCTTACCGCGACCGGCCGGGCTATGATCTCATTGTCCAGGCCATGAGCGGGGGTATGTCCATCACGGGCGAACCCGGGGGCTCCCCCGTCCGGGCGGGAATCCCCCTCGGAGACCTGGTAGGAGGACTGCTGGCCGTGCATGGAATTCTGGCCGCTTATATTCACCGGCAGAAGACCGGCGAGGGACAGCGGCTGGAGGTCTCCCTGTTGGACGGCCAGGTTTACCTTTTGACTTACGTTGCCCAGTATTACTTCCATTCCGG
This sequence comes from Deltaproteobacteria bacterium, assembly GCA_030654105.1. Taxonomy (NCBI): domain Bacteria; kingdom Pseudomonadati; phylum Myxococcota; class Myxococcia; species Deltaproteobacteria bacterium. The sequence continues at coordinate 9,589 of JAURYC010000256.1, read as the reverse complement.
AAACATTCCAGGTCCTATCGGGTCGGGCCATCAATCTCTGGTTCCCTATCAGGCTTTTAAAACCAAGGATATCCAGATTGTCATCGTAGCCCACCAAGACCATCACTTCCAGAGGCTTTGCCGGGCCATGGAAAAGCCCGAATGGGCCGAAGACCCCCGGTTCGCCAACCGGAAGGCCCGCCTGGAAAATAAATCGATTCTGATCCCCATGATGGAGAGCCATCTTCAAACCAAAGGCGGCGATGAATGGCTGGAAGCCATTCACAAGGCCGGAGTGCCTGCGGGACCCATCAATACGCTGGATCGGGTTCTATCGGACCCCCAGGTCCTGGCCCGGGAGATGGTCGTCGAGATTGACGGGCCGGCAAACGATAAGATCAAGACCATTGGCAATCCTTTGAAAATGGAAAAAACTCCGGCAAATACTTTCACCCGCCCGCCTCAACTGGGGGAACACACCCGGGAGGTCTTATCAAACGTTCTCGGTTATTCTAAAGAGAAGATCGATACCCTCGTTCAGCAAGGAGCCATAAAGACTGCTTGATTGGCTGGCCTTTTTAAAATCGCAGGATGGCAGGAAAGGAAGGGAAAGATGAAAGCAACGGAGACGCTGGCCCAATTTATCGTTGACACGAATCTGGCTGAAATTATCGCCGAACCCAGGGAAATCGGGAAAAGGGCCATCCTTGACTGCCTGGGAGTTGCCTTGGCAGGTTCCCGGGATCCAATGGCCAAGATCATGACCGACTTTATCAAGGATACGGGAGGACGCCCCCAGGCCAGCGTTTGGGGGAAAAAGTTCAAGACCTCACCCTCTCTGGCCGCCCTGGCCAATGGGACCTTTGGCCATGCCCTGGATTACGACGACATAAACCGAAGCATGCGAGGTCATCCCACCGTTCCCGTGCTCCCGGCAGCATTGGCCGTAGGAGAAGCATCGCAAGCCTCGGGGAAGGAGGTCCTGGTAGCCTTTCTCATCGGCTTTGAGGTGGAAGCGAAGCTGGGGGCCGGAATTAACCCTCATCTCTTCGAAAACGGATGGCATCCCACGGCCGTCCTGGGCTCCATGGGCGCGGCGGCGGCTTCGGTCAAACTCCTCAAGCTGCCCGTTGAAAAAATATGCATCTCTCTGGGGATTGCCGCCTCCCTGGCCTCCGGCCTGCGGCAAAATTTTGGAACCATGACCAAGCCCCTCCATGCGGGGCATGCGGCCGAAAACGGCGTGGTTGCCGCCGAGCTCGCCCGAAGGGGGTATACGGCAGACGGAGGGATTGTGGAGGGCAAGCTCGGCTTTGCCAACGCCTTCGCCGGCCCGGGAAAGTACGATTTGAATAAAATCATATCACAGCTGGGAAAGCCCTTCGATATCGTTTCTCCGGGCGTGGGGCTGAAGCGCTATCCGAGCTGCGCCCGGACCCATCCGGCCATCGATGCCATGCTGGAGATGGTCGAGCAGAACGATCTTCGGCCCGGAGACGTGCAGGCCATATCCTGCGCCGGAAGCTACACCACCCCCCAGATGCTCATCCATTCCCGGCCGCAGACGGCCCTGCAGGGAAAGTTCAGCATGGAGTTCTGCCTGGCCCTGGCCCTGCTGGAAAGAAAAGTTGAACTTCCCCATTTCAAGGACCAGAAGGTTCAAGACCCCAAGATTCAGGAAATGATCAAAAGAGTCACCTTCTCCGTCCGCCCCGACCTGAATACCATCGAGAATTCAGGCAATCCTTCCACCACGGTGAAGGTTGTTTTGAAGGATGGAAGGGAGTTTACCAAGACCGTAGATGAAGCGAGGGGCACCCCTGGGAATCCCCTTTCTTCTGAAGAAGTCAGGGATAAATACCGTCAGTGTGTGAAAGGAATCCAATCCCAAAGGGAGAGGGAAAAGACCATAGGGATCGTCGAGGACCTGGAAAAATTAAAAAAGATCTCCGCTTTAACCGACCTTTTAAGGGGTAAATAAAGTGAGTAAAGCCCGGGTAGAAGAACTTAGGGAAAAAAGAAAAACGCTGGCTGATACCGAGGAAGCCAAGAAAAAACAACATGCAGCCGGGAAACTGACGGCCCGGGAGAGGATCGAATTGCTGGTCGACCCGGGAAGTTTCAATGAACTCGATGCTTTCGTGGAGAGTTTCGCCCCGAAATTCGGTAAGTTAAAAGGAAAGACGACCAACCGGCAGGGGGTGATCACCGGGGCGGCCCAGATCCAGGGCCGGCCGGTTTACCTCTATGCTCAGGATTTCACTGTGGAGGCTGGCTCCATAGGAGAGCGAGAAGCACGGAAGATCGCCAAGGTCCTCGACCTTTCCATGCAAAATGGGGTTCCCGTGATCGGGCTCAATGACTCCGGTGGGGCCAAGGTTAGCGAGGGAGTGAGAAACTTCTCTTTTTGGAACATCTTCCAGAGGAATGTTATGGCCTCGGGAGTGGTTCCTCAGATCTTTGCCATCTTGGGACCCTGCGCCGGGGGTGCGGTCTACTCTCCTGCCCTGGGAGATTTCATCTTCATGGTTAAGGATATTTCCGCCATGTTCTTAACCGGTCCGGCGGTCATTAAGGCGGTCACCGGAGAGGAGGTCACCAAGGAGAAACTGGGGGGCCCCGCCGTGCAAACGCAGATCAGCGGAGTGGCCCACTTCCTGGCAGCCACCGAACAGGAATGTATGGAGATGATCAAGGAGCTTTTGAGCTACCTCCCTTCGAATAATCGCCAGAACCCTCCCCGGATAGAGACCGGAGACGATCCTTTGCGGGAAGATGAATCGCTGCGTGACCTCGTCCCCGAGGACCCCAAGAAGTCTTATGACATGCGCCAGGTGATCAAGCGGGTGGTGGATGGAGGAAAATTTTTCGAAGTCCACCGCGGATTCGCCGCCAACATTCTCACGGGTTTCGCCCGCCTGGACGGCTACCCCGTGGGAATCGTAGCCAACCAACCCAGGGTTTTGGCCGGTTGCCTGGATATTCATGCCTCCGATAAAGCGGCCCGGTTCATCCGTTTCTGCGACGCCTTCAATATCCCTCTGATCACCCTGGTGGATGTCCCCGGATATATGCCCGGTTTGGAGCAGGAGTACGGGGGGATCATCCGGCATGGAGCCAAGATGCTCTTTGCCTATGCCGAAGCCACCGTCCCCAAAATCACCGTGGTGCTGCGCAAAGCCTATGGGGGAGGAATCGCCGGCATGTGCGCCAGCAAAGAGAGAGGAGCGGACGAACTGCTGAGCTGGCCATCGGCGGAGATCGCCACGTTGGGAGCCGAAGGGGCAGTGGAGATCTTCTTCCCCGACGAAATCAAAATTGCTTCCGACCCGGAAAAGCGGCGTCAGGAATTAATCGCCGAGTTTCGGGAACAGGTGACCAGCGTTTATGCGGTCGCGGGTACCGGCCGCATCGATAAGATTATCGACCCCAAGGAGACCCGGCCGGCGCTGATCAAAGCCCTCCAGACTCATCGTTCCAAAACGGAATCGCTTCCCTGGAAGAAACACGGGAATATCCCGCTCTGAAAATTGGAATTCAGAAGCCAGAATTCAGGAGTCTGAAGCTCATCCCTAACTGAACTTTCTAACCTCTTTAACGATATGTTCCAGATGAAGAGGGCTGGAGCCACAGCAGGCAGAGACGATTCGCGCCCCTTCCCGGACCCATTTTCCTACGTATTCGGCAAATTGTTCAGGTCCGGCAGCGTATTTTTCCCGCCCCTCCACCACCTGGGGCGAGCCGGCGTTGGGTTTGGCAATCAGCGGTTTCTTACAGTGAGCCTTCATGAGGCCGATCACCTCGGCCATCTGTTCGAGGCTGATACTTCCACAATTAGCCCCGATGACATCCGCTCCTTCTGCTTCCAGGCGCGCCGCTGCCACTTCCGGACTCACCCCCATCATGGTGCGATATCCCTTCGGGGCAGGGTCGAAAGCCAGGGAGACGATGACCGGAAGAGAAGTGTGCCTCTTGGCCGCCCGGAGTGCGATCACCGCCTCCTCCAAGTCATACATGGTGAGGATGTTGATGATCTCCACTCCGCTTCTGGCCAAAGCCCAGACCTGTTCGGAATAAACCTCCAAGAGTTCCTCTCCGCTCAGATCTCCCAGAGGCTTCAAAATCCTGCCGGTGGGACCGATGTTCCCAGACACGAAACTTCGTTCCGGCTGGACCTCTTGGATAATGCGGATCACCCCCCGGTTTAACTCCTCCACTTTTTCGGCTAGGTCGAACTTGGCCAGGGAAATCCGGTTCAGAGTGAAAGTGGCCCCGGACACGATGTCACAACCTACCTGAAAATAATCCCGAACCAGGTTCCGGTAAACCTCCGGGTGCTCCACGATCCATTGGCTGATGCACTTTCCCAGCTCGGCTCCCATCTGGTGCATCATGGTCCCCATGGCCCCGCTCATGACCATGACTTCTCGTTCCACTCTCTCCAAGAATAACTCGCCCACCATTCCCTCCAGAAGAAATTTTTGACCTCAATATATCACACCTTTTTCATCATGGCGAGCAAAGCCCTGCACCGTCCTGAACAAAACTTCGGGGCTAAAGCCCTGAGTTACCTGCAACTTAACCCTTCAGGGTTGAAATGAGGCGGACTCCCGACCAGCTTCACCCTCCCCTTCGAGAAAGGGTTGGCCTCCTTTCCCGGAGCCCTCGAATTTTAGGGTTGACAAAAAGCTCCGATTATTCTAAATGTCCATACATCTGGATGTATGGATAATAGAGAGGGGCGGCGCAGCCTTTCTCCTTCTCTTACGTTTATGTTCCGTATAATTTAGGCCTGCAAATCCCTCTTGCTGAACTGCGGGTGAAACCTGTATTCCGATTAGTCGAAGAATATTGCCATATTCCCATTGCCGAGACCGTCCACCGGATAAGTGCCACCACTGCCGATGAAGCAATGACCCGGGTGTTGGAAGTAAAGAAGGGGGAACCTCTGCTCTTAGTCTATCGGAACTATTACGCCGTCGATACCCGACCGGTTGAACTGTCTGTTGTCTATTACGATGTAAAAAAATTGGAGTACACCATCCGTTTGCGAAGGCAGGTTGGCCCGGGAAAAGGTAAGGAATTGGCCAAGGATATATTGGAGAGAGAGATAAATTGAGGAGAAAAAATACGGGCGAGGGGGATAAATCACCAATCTCTGGATCGCTGTTTTTTAGATTCATCATAAACCGGATTTCAGCCGGGTAGAAGGAGTGGATATGTCGCCTATGAGGGATGAAATTGAAAAGCTCAGGCAGATTGAAGAAACGGTCCGTGCGGGTGGAGGGCAGAAGTATATCGACGAGCAACACCGTCTGGGGAAGCTCACCGCGCGGGAGCGCATCGATCACCTGATGGACGCCGGCACGTTCGTTGAAGTAAACATGTTAGCCCAGCACCAAAGCACCGATTTTGGCATGGAGAAGAACCGGCCCTGGGGCGATGGAGTGATTACCGGTTATGGAAAAGTGGATGGTCAGGTCATCTTCCTATATGCCCAGGATTTCACCGTCATGGGAGGATCGGTAGGACGGGTTCACGGCCAGAAGATTGCCTCCCTGATCCGTATGGCCCGAGAGGCTAACGCTCCGATGGTGGGTTTGATCGATTCGGCCGGCGGAAGAATCCAGGAAGGGAGCGGAGCCTACTCTTTGATCTTCGCGGAGAATGTAGAATCTTCGGGGGTCATTCCCCAGATCTCAGCGATCATGGGAAACTGTGCGGGCGGAGGGGTCTATTCCCCGGCTCTGACCGACTTTATCTTCATGGTGGATAAGACCAGCCAGATGTTCATCACCGGGCCCCTGGTCATCAAGGAGGTAACGGGTAAGGAGGTAGGCAGCCAGGAACTGGGAGGAGCCAGGGTTCACAGCCAGATTTCCGGAGTAGCTGATTTCGTGTGTCAGAATGAGTTGGATTGTCTGGCCAAGGTTAAAAAGCTTTTACGTTTCCTCCCTTCCAGTTTTATCCAAAAACCTCCAGTCATCCCTACGTTGGATGATCCCGGACGCTGTGAAGAAGCTCTGGCGGAGATTATTCCCGATAGTCCCAAAAAAGTATACGACATGCGCCGCTTGATTTCCTTGATTGTGGACAACGGGGAGTTCTTTGAGCTCAAGGCCGGGTTTGCGAGGAATATGGTTATTAGCCTGGCGAGGATGAACGGGAGACCGGTGGGCATTGTGGCCAATAACCCTCTCTTTTTAGCCTCGGCCATTGATTGCGATGCGGCGGATAAAGCTGCCCGGTTCATCCGGACCTGTGATTGTTTCCATATTCCCCTGATTTCCCTGGTGGACGTTCCCGGGTATCTTCCAGGGCTCAAAGAGGAACACAAAGGGATCATCCGCCATGGAGCCAAGATGCTCTATGCCTGGAAGGAAGCCACCGTGCCCAAGGTGACCTGCATCATCCGCAAAGCCTACGGCGGAGCCTTTTCGGCCATGAGCAACAAGGAGATGGGAGCGGATCTGGTATTGGCCTGGCCGACTACAGAGATTGCTATCATGGGTGCAGAGGGGGCGGTCCGGATCCTCTACCGCAAGGAAATCGAGGCAGCAGCTGACAAGGCTCGGATCCGGGATGAAAAGATTCAGGAATTCCGGGAAAAGTTCATGACCCCTTATTACACCGCCTCAAAAAGACAATTAGATGTTTTGATCCGACCGCAAGAGACCCGGCCTCATATCATCCGAGCCTTGGAGATGCTCGAAAACAAAAAGGTAACCCGGGCAGAAAGGAAACACGGTAACATCCCCTTATAAGAATGGGGCGAAGAAATTTTAAATCCGAAGCAAGAAATTCGAAACAAATTCGATTGCCCCCAACAAGTGGTTCGAATTTTGATATTGGGATTTTGAATTTGTCTCGGATTTCGATATTCAAATTTCGGATTCATAATTCAGTTTACAGTTGATCGGGATAAACGAAGGAAAGGAGAAAAAAATGAGAGTCGCGGTACCAGAAAAATGGGATCTGGAATATGACGTGGTCGTCGTGGGCTGGGGGTCGGCGGGCACTGCTGCCGCGGTCACGGCCCATGACCAGGGGGCCAAGGTTTTAATCCTGGAGAAGATGGCGGAAGGCGGCGGGAACACCAGCATCTGCGGCGGGAATATTATTATCCCCCAGGGAAAGGAATTCATCGAATATCTCGACACCCTCTCCTTCAAAACCACGGAGCGGGAGATCATTGAAACCTTTGTCGAATATGCCCTGAAAAACGGTGACTGGATCCGGGAAATGGGTGCGGATGTCCAGGTTTTCAGACCCCTGGAAGTTGCCTATCCAACGATGACTGCCGGTGCAGGCTTTCCCAGTGTTCGCGGGGCGGAAACAGCCGTTAAGTACAACATTAAAGGAACCCCAGAGGAAGGGAAGCCTTCCCAGCGTCTCTGGAAATTCCTTTCCGGCTTGGTCGCCAAGAGGGGAATCCAGGTTTTGGTCAAAACTCCGGCCAAGGAATTGATTCCCAATGCGCAAGGCGAGGTCATCGGGGTGACGGCGGAAAAGGAAAGAAAGACGATTCATATAAGAGCGCGGAAAGCAGTGATCCTGACCTGCGGCGGTTATGAGAACGACCCGAGGATGAAATGGGATTATATGCCGGTCAAACCCCTCATGTTCCTGGGAACGCCGGGGAACACGGGCGACGGGATCCGGATGGTCCAGAAGATCGGCGGAGACCTGTGGCATATGAGCCGGTTGTCCTGCTTGATCGGTTTCAAGGCTCCGGAGTTTGAAGCGGCTTTCTGGGTTTCTTTCCTCAGTGAAGGGTTCATCTTCGTGGACAAGTATGGCCATAGGTTCGTCAACGAGGCCGGCATCGAAATCCACGAATACTACCGGGAACTCTCCCACTTTGACATGGAGAAGATGGAGTTCCCCCGGATACCCCTCTGGGCCATCTTCGATGAGCAGACCCGGCGCCGGGGCGCCTTGAGCCGGGGAACAGCCGGCTACAACCGAGATCTTTATTCCTGGAGTCTCGACAATTCGGCAGAAATAGCCAAGGGATGGATCCTTCAGGGGAAAAGCGTGGCCGAGTTAGCCTCCAGGATTTCCATGGAACCGAAAGTACTCGAAGAGACCCTCGTCCGTTACAACCAGTACTGCAAGGCTGGCAAGGATGGGGATTTTGGTCGGCCCAAAGAGGATCTCCGAGCACTGGAGACTCCCCTCTACGCCATTCAGCTCTGGCCGGCCTTGATCAACACCCAGGGAGGCCCCCGGCGGGATAAAGAGTCGAGAGTCCTGGATCCTGAGGGGAAGCCTATTCCCCGGCTCTATGCCGCCGGTGAGCTTGGGTCCATTTGGGGGTACCTCTACCAGGGGGCCTGCAACATTGGGGAATCCCTGGTCTTTGGCCGGATCGCGGGAAAAAATGCTGCCGCAGAAAAGCCCTGGGCTTAGGAACAGCCATGAACAGTCTGCTACTTGACCAAAGAAATTTTGTGGTGGGGGCTTCCCAGGACAGGGTCTGGCGTTTGATCGGCAAGGTCATCTTCAGCAGCCTGCCGGGCCTGGAGAACATGGAAATTCTGGATGAAAATACCTTTCGAGCCCTCTTGAGGACCCAGATTCTTGGATTCCGGGTATCCTTGAAATTAAAAGGCGAAATTGTAGACATGGAGCCGCCTAACTCCTTCTCGGTAAAGCTTTTCCTGGCAGGTCCGGGTGGGTTTTTTAAAGCCGACCAGAAGGTTACCTTTGCCATGACGCCGGTAGAGCAAGGAAAAACAGCTTTGGCCTGTAAGGCGGCTGTGGAAAACATGGGGTTCTTGCCGCGGTTATTACTCCTCGGTGAGGCCCGGCGCTTTGCCCGCTCTACCTTTGAGGCCATAGAAAAGCGTTTGAAAGAACTGGCATAGGACAGTTCCGGGTTGCGGATTATGGATTTTGAATACCGCGTAGGGGCACCCACCGGGTCGCCCCTACTGAGAAGAAAACACGAAGGGAGCATGAAAGGAGAAAAAATGATTCATAAGATTGCCCATCTCGGAGTGGCGGTAAAAAACATTGAGGAGACAGAGAAATTTTACTCGGAAGTTCTTGGGCTGAAGATTCATGACCGAGAGCAATTGACAGAGATCAAGGCTTCCTTCATTCCGGTAGGGGATACGGCCCTCGAACTTCTCCAGTCTACCACCCCCGAGGGGGTTATCGCCAAATTCATCGAGAAGAGGGGAGAAGGGATTCACCACATTGCCTACCACGTGGACAACATTGAAGAGTCCCTGGAAGAACTGAAGGCTAAAGGCGTTGTCCTGATCGATCAAAAACCCCGGAGGGGAGCCCACAATTCCAAAGTGGCCTTCATCAACCCCAAGAGCACTTATGGCATATTAGTTGAGCTTGTGGAGCCAGATAAGAATCATTAAAGTTCATCCTTTTATCGGACACGGACAAACACAGATAAACACGGATCATTATTAATTCAAAATTAATTCAAACAAAAAAGATCTGTGTTCATCCGTGTAAATCTGTGTCCAATTGAATAACCACGGAGGTAAAAATGGATTTAGAGTTGACCAAAGAGCAAGCCATGTTCCGGGATATGGCTAGAGAGTTTGCCCAGAGGGAAATCCTTCCCACGGCCAGAGAGAGGGAC
>JAURYC010000255.1 GCA_030654105.1 Deltaproteobacteria bacterium | reverse complement strand
CTTTTATACTATTTATCGTCTCCATACATTTCCAGCAGCAGGTTGAAAAACGCTCGGGCAGGAGGTGACAGATCGCGCCCTAACCTGCTAATCAGATAAAAGCGACGTGAGATAGTTAGCCCCTTGATTTTGACTGTGGCCACATCCCCTTGGGCAAGCTCTTTTTTTATCGACATCTCTGAAATAAACGCGGCGCCGATCCCGCTGACCACAGCCTGTTTTACGGCTTCATTGCTGCCGAGGCTTGCTTGAACCTTCATCTGTGCAGGTTTTATACCGGCCTTTACAAGGGCCTCCCGGACCGTCTTTTCTGTCCCGGACCCGGCTTCCCGCACAATATACTTCTCCTCCAGCAATTCGTTCAAGGAAATCTGCTTTTTCCGCGCCCACCGATGATCTCTTTTGACTACCAGGGCGATTTTATCGCGGCCCAATGGGAGAAAAGATACATCCTCATCATCGAAAAGACTGCCGACAATTCCGATTTCGATCTCTTCCTTTTGGAGACGATCCAGAGTCTCCCTGCTGTCACCCTGCAGAAGGGTAAAAGTCACTCCGGAGTAACGCTTTAGAAATAAGGGGAGGGCCGCGGGGATCATGTAATTCCCCGGAATATTGCTTGCCCCCATTTTTACAACAGCATCCTCCAGACCTTTAAACCGTTTCAAGGCAAGGGGGATTTCTCTTGCCTTTGAAATGATTTGCCGGGCGTGTTCCAGCAGTATCTTTCCCCCTTCTGTGGGAAAGACGCCTTTGCCCGTCCTGTCCAGGAGTTTCAGATCAAATTCCGATTCCAGGGAGGAGATGTGCTGACTCACAGTGGACTGGGTGATAAAGGTTATCTCTGCTGCCCGGGAAAAGCTGCCGGTTTCAGCCACGGCCAGAAATACTTCCAATTGTTTAAGGTTCATATAAAGTCCATCGAAAATAACGATAGATTTAATCGTATTTATTAATATTATCAATTTGCTTATTGCCTGTCAACCATTCAGAATAAAAATGATAGGTTTGAGAATCATAGTGGAGGAAGGAGGCAAAATGAGTGATTATACCGAGATGTGGAAGAATCTGGGTTTAAATCTGGAAAATCATGCAGGACTTCTGGGGGTATTGACCGAAGGGTACAAGAACATTTACCTCTCCCAGAAAGGAAGGCCCAAAGGGATGGAGTACTTTGACTTCGTCATCTCGGAAATTCATGGCCTCAGGATCAAGGAAATCTATGAGGCCAAGCAGTCCGGCAGAAAAGTCGTGGGTACGTTTTGCGTGTACGTCCCCGAGGAGATCATTCTCGCGGCGGATGGAATAAGCATTGGACTTTGCGCTGGCGCTGAAGTGGGGACGAATGAAGCGGAAAAATTCATTCCGCGCAACACCTGCGCTTTAATCAAAGCATTTATGGGGTTTAAACTGGCGGGACTCTGTCCCTATGTGGAACTGACCGATCTCATCGTGGGGGAAACCACTTGCGACGGCAAGAAAAAAGCCTATGAGATCTTCAATAACATTACCGGCAAGGTCTATGTCATGGAGCTCCCAAACATGAAGAACGAAGAGAGCAAAAAGCTATGGCACAGCGAAGTAGTTCGTTTCAAAGACGCAACGGAAGCGATTACGGGCAAAACCATAACGCTTGCAAACCTGAAGAAAGGCGCAACACTGGTGAACGAAAGACGCAGGGCGCTGCAGCGTCTGAGCAAATTGAGAGCGGCTGACCCTTCGCCTATTTCCGGTCTCGACGCACTGCTTGTCAATCAGGTCTCATTTTATGACGACCCCGTCCGGTTCACCCAGATGACCAACCGGCTTGGCGAAGAACTGGAAGAACGGGTAAAACAAGGGACCGGCATTGCCCCGAAGGGTGCACCCCGCGTACTTATATCCGGATCTCCCATGGCCATCCCCAACTGGAAACTCCATTCCATTATTGAAGGGAGCGGTGCCGTGGTTGTAGGTGAGGAGTCATGTGTTGGAGAGCGAAACTTCCGGGATCTTCTGGATGAAAACTTTTCCAGCGTGGATGAGGCGCTGGAAAAGATGGCCAGCCGCTACCTAGAAATTGACTGCGCCTGCTTTACCCCGAATGATGAGCGTTTGGAAAATATCAAGGCAATGACTGAAAAGCTGCACGCCGACGGATTGATCCACTATGCGCTTCAGTTTTGTACGCCTTACATGATGGAGGCGTACAAGGTGGAAAAGGCCATCGGCACCATTCCTTTTATGCGACTGGAGACAGATTACAGCATGGGAGACTTCGGCCAGTTGAAAACCAGGGTCGAAGCATTCCTGGAAATGTTGCAATGAAAGCAGTTGGCATCGACCTAAGCTCTAAACACATCAAAGCCATTTTTGTAAAGAGGGAAAGAGATGTTAAAAGGTATGTCGGCCGGTCGGGTCATCGCTACCAGTTATTTCCGACAACTTTTTGAGGTGCAAACCGGCATCAGGCCCGGCGGTCCCACTATAGCCGACCTGCTCCAGCATTGCTAATTTTAGATATATTTAAAATACTCACAACCAAAAAGAAGACTCAAGAGGGGAGAGGCAAGAATGAGGACGATTGATTGTCGTGGACTGGCCTGTCCGCAGCCAGTAATGGAGACGAAAAAAGCCCTGGAAAAGTCCGAGGGGGAAGAGGTTATTGTGCTGCTGGATGATCCGGCTTCAAAGGAGAATGTTCGCCGGTTTGCCGAAAGTCAAGGGCACCGGGTGAGCGTCTCCGAAGATAAAGGGGTTTTCGAGTTAAGGATTGATAGGGGGAGAAAGGAGGGGGAACCGATTTGCGCGGAAGAAAAACCGAAAGAAAGGCAAAGTCTGACTTCCTCCGATTTTATCGTGTTCATCGATGCGGATTCGCTCGGGCGGGGCTCAGAAGAATTGGGAAAGATATTGATACGGTCTTTTTTACAGACTCTGGAACAATCCGAGGCCCAGCCGCAAAAAATTATACTCATCAACAGCGGTGTCAAATTAGCTTGTGAAGGATCTGAGGTTCTAGAGGACCTTCAAGAGTTCTCCTTAAAAGGCATAGAGATCCTCTCCTGCGGGACTTGCCTGGATTATTTTGGAATAAAGAAGAAGCTTAAGGTAGGAAGGGTCTCGAACATGTATGAGATATTGATCTCGCTAACTCAGACAGGGAAAGTGATCAAAATTTAGATCATCATTGAAAAATCAATGATGACTCACGATGCCTCAAACCAGCCCGCGTTATTTTCCTATCCACTTTCCTCAAATCAAGGATCACCTACATGCTGACCTTCTTAATAAAAGAACTCGTTGACTCAACAGGCGTTTTCCTAAAAGGAGCCTATTCCTTGATTCTTCTTTACCGGTTATAATAATAATAGAGTTAGCCTTCTATATCATGCCAGAATTATAGGAGTGGTAAAAACCCGATAGTTGGTTGGAGGAAAATTCATGGATATTCGAAGGGAAGAGGCTGAAAATGGGTAGATTTTACAGGGATATTACGGAAACGATCGGCAATACCCCTCTAACTGAAGCCGCACGGGGCGGGTTGTAAAGGTTCGGGAATGAAAAAAGGCCGACCCTATAAATCTCTCTACCTGCCAGCCTTGGTCATCGTGGGTACAGTGCTGACCCTCCTGATCGTGATCGCCGTCTCCACCTACCGTAACCTAAGCCGGGAGAGAGGAAGGGTGGAAGAATCTCTCCTGCGAGAAGGTTTGGTCATTATCCGGGCCATTGAGGCGGTTGTGAGAGCAGAGCTTCCTTCCGCCTTGCCGGATGTTTCCCGCATTCAGAAAATAACTGAAGAACTCTCTCGAGAGCCAGGCATTGCCGGTATCCACCTCTTTGACGGGGGAGGAAATCTCTTGGTCGCGAGTCCAGCGGGGCAAGAGCAGGAGAAAATAGCCCGCAAAAAGATTCAAGACGTGCCTTCTTTAACCCTCCTATTAAAGGAGCGAGGGGTGATCACCCGCTA
>JAURYC010000254.1 GCA_030654105.1 Deltaproteobacteria bacterium | reverse complement strand
ATTCCGCAATCCGAATTCCGCACTTAACATGCCTTGTTTTGATCCCTTCTTTGTGTTATAAAAACTCATCCGCTTTAGAAAACAAGATCTCTAAAAAGGAGAAAAAATCAGATGGCCTTGATCGTCCCTTTCCAGGGCATTTTATATAATCAGAAAAAGGTTGGCGATATCCGCCGGGTGATCGCTCCTCCTTACGATGTCATTTCCCCCGAGGCTCAGAATTCCTTCTACCGGCGACATCCTCAGAATGTGATCCGCCTGATCCTGAACAAAGAGACACCCGAAGATAACCCGCAGAACAACCGTTATACCCGCTCCGCAGCTCACTATCGTACCTGGCTGGAGGAGGGAACCCTCGTCCGTTCCCGTGCGCCTCAATTTTATTTTTTACAGGAAGAATTCGACGCTTCGCTCAGCCTTCCCACTGATGGCGGTCTCCCGGCAACCAGGAAGGTTCGCCGGGGGTTCATCGGCCTCATCCGCCTGGAAGAATTCGGGACCGGCGTGGTCCTACCCCACGAAAAAACCCAGACCAAACCCAAAGCAGATCGTCTGGCATTGATGGAAGCTTGCCAAGCCAACTTCAGCCAGATTTTCTCGCTCTATTCCGACGAAGATGGAGCCATGGCCCCCATCTACGAAAAGGTCTTCTCTTCCCCGGAAGGGCCAGCCATTGACGTCACGGACGACGACGGGATTCGCCACAGGCTCTGGATGGTCAGCGACCCGCAAATCATCGGCAAAATAACGGAAATCATGAAGCCGAAAAAAATCTACATTGCAGACGGACATCACCGCTATGAAACCGCTCTGGCCTACCGAGAGCGACAGCTTGCCCGCTTTCCCAACGGCACGGGAAGAGAAAGCTATCATTTTACCATGATGTACCTGGCAGCCATGGAGGATGAAGGACTATTGATCCTTCCTACCCACCGGGTCGTTGTGGGCGTAGAAAAATTTCAGGCTTCCAGTTTCATGGAAAAACTTAGCGCCAACTTTTCCGTCGAATCCTTCGCTTTCAATGCCAAGAACGAAGGGATGGTCCGGGATAAATTTCTGCGGGAACTCGCCTCCCGGTCCGATGAGGGAAGGACCCTGGGAATGCTGCTGGGTGAGACCACCCAATATTTTCTTCTTTCCCTGAAAAATGGACGCTTCCTGGATGAAGCGGCCCCGGCATTGTCCCCGACTTTGAAAGACTTGGATGTGAATCTCCTCCATATCCTCGTCTTTCAGAAGTTGTTGCAAATCGGCCCCCAGGAGTTGGCCGCCGGCAAAAATGTGCTCTATTGCCAAGAACCTCAGGAAGCCGTCCAAGCAGTACAATCCGGTAAAGGGCAGATCGCTTTTTTCCTCAACCCCACCAAAGTGTACCAGGTCAGGGATGTGTCCCTGGCCGGGGAGACCATGCCCTCAAAATCCACTTTCTTCTACCCCAAGTTGCTCAGCGGCTTGGTTATCAATCCGCTGGAACCAGATGAAGAAATTGTCGTGGAATGAACAGGAAGAAACCCTCGATACCCTCTTCGAGGGCCGGCTCAAAATCCTTCAGAAAAAAAGTGGATACCGTTTCTCCATCGACGCTCTCCTTCTGGCCCACTTTACAGAGCTTCGCCCCCAAGACCGGGTTCTTGACCTGGGTACAGGCTGCGGCATTATCCCGCTGATTTTAATTTTTCACCATAAAGTGGGAGGGGTGATTGGCGTAGAAATCCAGCCATCCCTTGCCGACCTGGCCAGGCGGAACGCCGCCTTGAATCATTTCTCCTCCCATATTGAGATCTGGGAGAAAGATCTGAAGACCTTAAAAAGGGAGAGCTTGGGGGGTACTTTTGACGTAGTTTTAAGCAACCCGCCCTACCGCCAAGTCGGTTCAGGCCGGATCAATCCTTGGTTGGAGAAGGCCCTGGCCCGCCATGAAATCAAGGCGACCCTGAATGATATACTCCAGGCTGCGCATCATCTCCTAAAAGAGAAGGGACGTTTGAACATGATCTACCCGGCCTCCCGGGCAGCCGACTTGATTCAGGAAATGCGCAAGTCTCACCTGGAGCCCAAGCGCCTGCAGTTTATACACTCTCACCAAAAAGACGAAGCCCGCCTGATGCTGGTGGAAGCTATCAAAGAAGGACGCGCTCAAATCAAAGTTCTCCCTCCTCGATTCCTCTATGATTCTGCAGGGTGTTACACCTCTGAAGCGCAGGAACTTTTTGTTTATTCTTTTTCAGATTGCCCTTGATTCAAGACTTTTTTAGTTCAAAGACGGTAAAATTCCTTGACAATCTGCCCTCAGAAGCCTTAAATTTTTACCATATGTGGCGACCATGATTAAAGGAATTTTATTTTGCTGCTCCCCCTCAAAGACGACAACCCCGTTTCTTCTTTCCCCTTCGTAACGATCGGGATTATCCTAGCCAACGGGTTCATTTTTTTTCATCAGCTCACTATGGATTTTGCTGCCAGTCAACGCTTTGTTTTTCAGTGGGGTGCTATCCCTTTTCAAATCACCCATGGAGAAGTTATTCACGTACTTCCCACCATTCCCCTTCCCCTGACCCTATTTTCCTCCATGTTTCTTCATGGGGGATTTTTACACCTTTTCGGCAACATGCTTTATCTCTGGATTTTCGGGAACAACATTGAAGATACCCTCGGCCATTTCCGCTTCTTGCTCTTTTATCTGGTTTGTGGGCTCTCCGCAGGGGCGGCGCAGGTTCTTTCCGATCCAAGTTCTACGGTCCCTATGATCGGCGCTAGCGGAGCCATCGGTGGCATTTTGGGGGCCTATCTGCTCCTCTTCCCGACCGCCCGGATTCTCACCCTGATCTTTATATTCATCTTTATTAAGATTGTCCGCATACCGGCCTTGATCATTTTGGGATTTTGGTTCTTTATTCAGATCCTCAGCGTAGGAGGCGGGGCCATCTCCAATGTGGCCTTTTTTGCCCACATCGGCGGATTTATTTCTGGGCTGGTGCTGGTAAAACTTTTTCAGCCGAAACAGTCCAGGAGCAGGAGAAAGTGGGCGTAAATCTGCGTCCTATTAAATTTAACCGAATTGGTTATGAGTGCTGATGTCATTTACGGTATCAACCCGGTTCTCGAAGCCTTGAAGGCAGATCGGCAAATTCTGCATAAGATCATCCTGGCGAAGGGAAGGGAAGACCTTCCTCTCCGTACCTTGCGGCGGCTGGCTCAGGAAAAAAAGATCCCCATCCAGATTTGCCCCAGAGAAGTTTTAAACCGACTGGCAAAGACCGAGCACCATCAGGGGGTCATTGGTTGGCGATCTCAGTCGCCATATACTTCCTGGGAGGATTTCTTACCGTCCATCCGGTCAGCGCCTGGCCATGCTCTGGTTCTCTTACTGGACAGTATCGAAGACCCCCAGAATTTTGGCTCGCTTATTCGGACGGCCGAAGCATGCGGCGCGCAAGGAATCATCATTCCCAAGGACCGGGCTGTCGGCGTTACCCCCGCTGTGATCAAAGTTTCGGCCGGAGCGGCTGCTCACATTCCGGTAGTGCGGGTCACTAACTTGGCCAACACTTTGGAAGAGCTGAAAAGAGAAAATTTCTGGATCGTGGGGGCAGATGCCCGGGGAGAAAAAAGTCTTTATGAGATGCAATTTGATATGAACGTGGGCCTGGTCATCGGAAGCGAAGGGAAGGGGATTCGCCCGCTTATCCTAAAAAAATGTGACCATACAATCTCGATCCCCATGAAAGGAAAGACTTCTTCTCTGAATGCAGCCGTCGCTGGAGCCATCATCCTCTTCGAAATCCTGCGCCAACAACTTCAAATGCGGAATTCCGAATGGGGAATGCGGAATTTGTAAATAATTTCGAATTTCAGATTTAATTCCGCAATCCGCAATCCGAATTTCTTTTTGTCTGGTCCGGTCCCGGGCAAAGAGCTTCCGCAAAAACTGGCCCGTATAAGAATGGGGGATATTGGCCACTTCCTCGGGAGTTCCTTGGGCCAGAATTTCTCCTCCAGCGTCTCCCCCTTCGGGGCCGAGGTCGATGACGTAATCCGCGGTCTTGATGACTTCTAAGTTATGCTCGATGACGATCACGGTATTACCCGTGTTGGCCAGACGATTGAGGACTTCCAGCAGTTTGCGAATATCGTCGAAGTGTAACCCGGTGGTGGGTTCATCCAGGATGTATACGGTCCTCCCCGTGGATCGTTTGGAGAGTTCCCGGGAAAGTTTGACCCGTTGGGCTTCTCCCCCCGAAAGGGTAGTCGCTTGCTGCCCCAGCTTGATATATCCCATGCCCACATCGGCCAAGGTCTGGAGCTTGCCGCGGATTTTGGGGATGGGTTCGAAGAACTTGAGCGCCTGGTCCACGGTCATATCCAAAACATCCCAGATGTTTTTTCCCTTATATTGCACCTCCAAGGTTTCTCGATTATAGCGTTTCCCCCGGCAAACTTCACAGGTCACGTAAACGTCAGGCAGGAAATGCATTTCGATCTTGATGATCCCGTCGCCCCCGCAGGCTTCGCAACGCCCGCCTTTGACGTTGAAACTGTACCGCCCCGGAGCATACCCCCGGGCCCGAGACTCGGGAAGCCGGGCAAAAAGTTCCCGGACGTAGGTGAAGACTCCCGTGTATGTGGCCGGGTTGGAACGCGGCGTGCGCCCGATGGGAGATTGGTCGATTTCGATCACCTTATCGACTTCCGAGATTCCCAGAAGATCCTGCATCTTGCCCGGTCTTTCTTTGGAATGGTAGATCTTCTGGGCCAGGGCCCGGTACAGAGTATCCAAAACAAGGGTGCTCTTGCCGGAGCCGGAAACTCCGGTCACACAGGTGAACAGGCCCAAGGGGAATTTTACGGTAATGTCCTTGAGGTTGTTTTCGCTGGCCCGGACCAAAGTTAAAAACTTCCCTGTGGGCTTTCGGCGCGAGGCGGGAACGGGGATGCTTAACTTCCCCGACAGGTACTTGCCGGTAAGAGAATTTTCTGCCTGCATCAATTCCTGCGGCGTTCCGGTAAATACTAACTCCCCCCCGTTGACTCCCGCTCCCGGGCCGAGATCCAGGACATAATCTGCTGCCAAGATCGTTTCTTCGTCGTGCTCCACTACCAGGATGGTATTGCCCAGGTCTCTCAGCCGCCGCAAGGTGGCCAGGAGCCTGGTATTGTCCCGCTGGTGTAAACCGATGCTCGGTTCGTCCAGGATATAGAGAACGCCGACCAGCCCGGAGCCAATCTGGGTCGCCAGGCGGATACGCTCCGACTCCCCGCCGGATAGGGTCGCGGAAGGCCGGCTCAGGGTCAGGTAATCCAGGCCGACATTGACTAGGAACCCCAGACGCTCGGAGATTTCTTTCAAGATTCGGCGGCCGATTTCTTGTTCCCGTGGGGAAAGGGGCAGGTTGGAAAAAAAATCTAAGGCCTCCCGGATGGATTTTCCCGTAACCTGGTGGATGTTCAGCTCGTTGATTTTGACGAAAAGGCTTTCCTGGCGCAACCGGGCTCCTTGGCACATCGGGCAACCCCGGATGTTCATGTACCGTTCCATCTCTTCCCGGATGATCTCCGAATCGGTCTCCCGGTACCTCCTTTCCAGATTGGGGATGACGCCCTCGAATTCCCGGAAGTAGAAATGCCGCCGGTCATCCCGCTCGCTATAGAATTTGATCTGTTCCCCGTTGGACCCTTGCAGAATGACCTTCTGCACTTGCGGAGGAAGGGTCTTGAAAGGGGCATAGAGGTCAATATGGTAATGTTCGACCAGAGAATCGAGCATTTGGTGGAAATGCATGGAACTTCGCCCCTGCCAGGGAATCACCGCCCCCTCCCGGATGGAAAGGTTATTGTTGGGCACGATCAGGTCCGGGGCGAAATACATCATCGTTCCCAGGCCATCGCATTGGGGGCAGGCTCCATAGGGATTGTTGAAGGAGAACATGCGAGGGCTGATCTCAGGAAGGCTCACCCCGCAATCGACGCAGGCGAATCTTTCGCTGAAGACCAGTTCTTCTCCCCCTACAATCTCCACCTTGGCGATTCCTTCCGAAAGGCCGAGAGCCGTAGCCAGCGAATCCGCCAGACGTTTCTCCGCTTTTTCTTTGACCACCAGCCGGTCCACCAGGACCTCGAGGGTATGCTTTTTATTTTTGTCCAGGATGATCTCTTCGCTCAGATCCCGGATGATCCCATCCACCTTGACCCGGGCGAACCCGCTCTTCCGCAGGTGCTCAAATTCTTTGCGATATTCCCCCTTTCGCCCCCGAATGATGGGAGAAAGAATTTGTAACCGTGTCCCGGGTGCCAGGACCATGACCTGGTCCACAATCTGCTGGACGGTCTGGGACTTGATCTCTTTGCCGCACTGGGGGCAGTGGGGTTTGCCGATACGGGCAAAGAACAGGCGCAAGTAATCGTGGATCTCGGTGATCGTTCCCACGGTGGAGCGGGGATTCTTGGAAGTCGTCTTCTGCTCGATAGAAATAGCCGGAGAAAGCCCCTCGATGGATTCCACGTCGGGCTTCTCCATCTGCTCCAGAAACTGCCGGGCGTAGGCGGAAAGGGATTCCACGTAACGCCTCTGGCCCTCGGCATAGATGGTGTCAAAGGCCAGGGAGGATTTACCCGAACCCGAGAGGCCGGTGATCACCACCAGCTGGTTGCGGGGAATTTCCACATGGATGTTTTTCAGGTTATGTTCGCGGGCGCCGCGGATGATGATCTTGTCAGTAGCCATGGGCAAAGAACTTTTTTATTGGGACGCAGATTTTCGCCGATATCCGCAGAAAAAAATATTTTAAAAGTCTTGTCCATCTGCGTATATCAGCGTCCAACAAATATCTAATGCTTTGAATTTATTGTATAGGAAATTGCTTTTTTATCCTTCCTCCTCATCCCCGCCCTCTCCCCCGTTTGCGGGGGAGAGGGGAAGGGTGAGGGGGCTTAACTTGATTTTTTTCCTTTTGAATATTGGTTTTTAGATTTTGGGATTTACGTTTTTTAGTGGCCATTTGGGCTGCCAATTGGATGGCTGCTTGCATAGAACGGGCATTGGCCATATTTTTGCCAGCGATATCATAGGCCACGCCATGATCCACCGAGGTGCGAATGAAAGGGAGACCCAGGGTGATGTTTACAGCGTCTTCGAAATGGAGAAGTTTCAGGGGAATTAAACCCTGGTCATGGTACATGCAAACCACGGCATCGAACTCACCCTGTTTCGCCCGGCAAAAAAGAGTATCCGCCGGCCAGGGTCCGGAAACCAAAAGCCCCTTTGGGGAGACCTGGCGGATAGCCTGGGAGATGATTGATTCTTCTTCCCCGAAAAGTCCGTTCTCGCCGGCATGGGGGTTAAGACCCGCCACAGCGATCCGCGGAGTGCTTACATCAAAGTAATCTTGTAATCCCTGGTTGGTGATTTCGATGACGGAACGGATTCTTTCCACTTGCAAAAGACCGGATACCTCGCGCAAAGGAAGATGGGTGGTCACCAAAGCCACTTTCAACCGTTTGCCGGCAAGCATCATGACAAATTCCTTCGTACCGGAAGCTTCGGCCAGGTATTCGGTGTGACCGCGAAAAGAAATTCCTACCCCAGAAATTGCTTCCTTGCTCACAGGGGCAGTCACGATTGCCTCCACTTTCCCTTTCATGGCCAAATTCGTTGCTTTTTCCACATAAGCGAAAGCGGCGCGGGAACTTTCCTGGAAGGGAATATCCGCGGGAAACTTCTTCCAAGGGAATTTGGAAAGAGAAAGGACTGGCACCGATTCAGGTTGAAAATTTCGAAATCCTTCGGCAACTTCCACTACCCTTAGCTTTAAACCTAAGGCCTGCACGGTGCGGGCAAGAATATTGAAGTCTCCGAGAACCAGAGGTATGCAAACTCTTTGCCGGGAGAGCTGGGCTAGAGCTTTGACGATAACTTCTGGACCAATCCCCCGGGGATCCCCCATGGTGATGGCGATTAAAGGCTTATGGTTTTTTCTTTCGGAAATTTCCATGAATTCGCATGCAGATTTTTGGGGATATGCGCCGGAAAAGACTTCTCCACAATCGTTTTGTCCGCTCACTTCGTTAAACGAACGCAACGGTTTTAACGATCCTAACGAACTTAACCATTTCTTTTTTCATCTGCGTCCCAAAGTTTTGTATTTTTTTAGAGCTTGATTTCGATGTAGGCTTTGTCCTTGAGGGTCTTCATCCATTCTTTGAATTTTTGCTCGGATTCCTCTAATAATTTGGCCTCGCGAATTTTGTTCTGGACCTCGGCAAATGGCTTGGGTTCCCCGCCTTTGCGTTCCAGTACCCGCAGGATATGAAACCCATCCGGTCCTTGGACAAGATCACTCACTTCTCCCACTTTCAGGGGAAAGGCTGCTTTCTCCAGCTCGGGGACCAATTCTTTTTCCTTGAAAAAGCCAAGGACTCCCCCCTCATTGGCTTCCGGCCCCCGGGAATGCGCCCTGGCCAGTTGAGCAAAATCTCCGCCTGCTCGGACCCTTTCCAGAAGAGTCTCAGCTTCTTTACGGATGGCCCTGATTTGCTCTTCCGTAGCCCCTGGAGAAACGGGAAGGAAGATCTGCTGTACCTTCACCTCCAAGGGGTCAGTGTATTCTTTTCTATTCTCCTGATAAATCTTTCGCAGGTCTTCCTCTTTTAGAACAATCTTTGATTTAATCTCCCGGTTGACCAGGCGCATTTTTCCCAGATCCTCGCGGATATGACGGCGGTAGACGGAATAGGTCATTCCTTCTTTGGCCAGAGCCATCTTCATCTCGTTCTCGGTCAGACGATTTTCCTTCATAATGCCCTCGATGGCCGAGTCCAAATCCCTATCCGAGACTTCCACCTTCCTTTTTTTGATTTCCTGCTCCAAAAGCTTGTTCTCGATCAGCTGATTCAGGATTTCTTCCCGGGCCTTCTTCAGTTTCTCCTCCCGCTCCGAAGGAAGGGTGGATTCTTTCACCTGGTGGAAGAAACGCGCCCCAGCTTCCTCCAATTCCGACAAGGTTATAACTTCGTTGTTGACCAGGGCCACAATTCGTTCCACAACCTCACCCCGCGAGTTAGCGGGGAAAAGGAAGAATAACGCGGTTATCAGATAGAATATTATTTTCATCATCCTGAACCAGCACAGCCTGAACCAAGCAGGGTTATGGAGAAATTCGCAATCCGAACTTTCTCTGATTTCAGATTGAAGTTTTTATTTTTTCAATCTGCAATCTGCAATCTCCGATCTGCAATGGTTCTGATTTCGTATTGCGAATTTATCGCCAGGGACCTAAATGTTAAATGTTAACACTTCAAAGGATCTCCAGCAATAATTTTTTGGTTTCTTCCAGCATTCCCTTCCATCCTTTTTCGACCGGACGGAGCTTCAGGCGTTGATCTGGCGTAAATTCTCTCTTCCCTCTACCCTGGGCCACAGCAGTCACCAGCCGCTTGGGATCAACGGGGGAATTGGGGTCGAAGGCAAGGATAACCCGTTCTTTCTCTGCCGATACCCGCCGGACCTTTCCTTTCTTCAAAAGCAGTTTCAAATTCATGACCTCCAGCAGATTTTCTAAGACTTGAGGAAATGGACCGTAACGATCCCGCAGCTCTTCTCCGATTTCCTGCACCTCTTCTTCCGTTCTGGCTGTAGAAAAACGCCGATAAAATACGAGCCGCTGGTTAATATCCTCGACATAATCGCCGGGGATAAATGCCGGGATAGGCAAATCAATCTCCGGCTCGACCTCCACAACTACTTCTTCTCCCTTCAATTCCTGGACTGCCTGTTCCAGGATCTGCAGGTACATGTCAAAGCCCACCGCCGCGACGTGGCCGGATTGGGCATCTCCCAAAAGTGCCCCCGCACCCCGGATTTCTAAATCATGCATGGCCAGTTTCAGCCCGGAACCCAACTCGGTCACTTCCTGCAGGGCTTCCAGCCGCTTACGAGCATCTGACCCCATGGAGGCCATACCGGGAACCAAGAGATAGGCATAGGCCCTTTCCTTCGACCTTCCTACCCGCCCCCGGAGTTGATACATTTGGGCCAAGCCCAATTTATCCGCCCGATTAATGATAATCGTATTGGCCGAAGGAAAGTCCAGGCCGGATTCAATAATGGTGGTGGTCAGCAGCAGATCGACCTCTTTGCGGACAAAGGCCAGCATGACCCTTTCCAGGTCCCGCTCGGCCATTTGGCCGTGGGCAATGGCCAGGCGGGCTTCCGGGACCAGCCTCCGCAGTAATTTCTCCATCGCGGGGATGGACCGCACCCGGTTGTGGACGAAGAAGATCTGTCCACCACGGCGGAGTTCGCGGCGAATGGCATCGCGGATTACTTCTTCATCAAATTCGGTAATATAGGTACGAATGGCCAGTCGATCTTCCGGCGGAGTCTCGATTACGCTCAGGTCGCGAATACTCCCCAGGGACATTTGCAGGGTCCGAGGAATGGGGGTGGCGGTTAGCGTCAGGACGTCCAGGTTGGACCGTATATGCTTGAGTTTCTCTTTATGCCGAACGCCGAAGCGGTGCTCTTCGTCAATGACTAACAGGCCCAAGTCTTTGAAGGATACATCCCGCTGCAACAAGCGATGCGTGCCTATGACCAGGTCTACTTTTCCTTTGGCCAGGTCTTCTAAAATTTGTTTTTGTTCAGCCCGGGACCGAAAACGACTGAGCATTTCCACCCGGAAAGGATAAGGGGTAAAACGACGGGAGAACGTCCCAAAATGCTGTTGGGCGAGAACGGTCGTGGGAACCAGCACCGCGACTTGCTTGCCATCCATCATGGCTCTGAAGGCAGATCGGAGGGCCACTTCGGTTTTTCCGAAGCCAACGTCTCCACAGACCAAACGATCCATGGGCTTTTCCCTGTCCATGTCGGCCTGGACATCTTCAATGGCCTTCATTTGATCGGGAGTCTCTTCGTATTCGAAGGATGCCTCGAACTCCCTAAAAAATTCATCGGGAGCAGCGAAGGCGTGTCCTTTGACCACAGTCCTGGCGGCATAGAGTTTGACCAGATCTTCGGCCAGTTCTCGCAAGGAATGTTTGACCCGTTGTTTCGCTTTCTCCCAAGAAGTGCCCCCGAGTTTATCCACTCGCGGCCCATCTTCTCCACTGCCTACATATTTATGCACCAGATTCAGGCGGTAGACGGGAAGATAAAGTTTATCACCGCCCTGGTACTCGATGAGGAGAAAATCATGTTCTTCTTCTCCCAGAGTGAGCTTCATCAGACCTCGATAAATTCCGATTCCATGATCCATATGGACGACATAATCGTCCGCTGTAAGCTCACTAAAAGCGGCCAAAGCATGATCCTTACGAGGAACGGCCGAGCGTTTTCTCGGGCGTTTGTCGCCAAACAGTTCGCTCTCCGTGATGAGCATCAACCCGGCTTGCGGGAATACAAAGCCCCGGGAAAGGTCTCCGATCAATAGGGTGACATTCCATCCTGCAGAATCGGCAGGAGTCCAGGAGGAGAAGGGTTTTCTCAGGGTCTGTACGCTTAGAGCATGCCTGGTGAGCATTTCCTCCAGTCGCTGGGCGGAGCGCATACCGGAACAGGTAAGAAGGGTGATAACCCCTTTTTCTGCCCCGGAACGAATGCGTTGGGCCAGCAACTGCAAGATCCCCTCTTCGGATTTGGAAGCAAGGAGCTCGGACCGTAAACGTTCATTCGCTTCTGTTTCCAGGCGTAAAACCGCCGTGGCCTGTTCTTTCTCCCCTACCTCCAAACCTTGAAAAGCTACCCGAGAGAATGCTCTGCTCAGATCTGCAAACTCTTCCGCGGGCAGGAAAAGTTCTGCCGGTTTCGGCCAGAACTCTCCCCGGGCCAAAGCATGTTGCCAATATTCCTGGCCCTCTTCCCAGAAACGAGCCAATTCTTTCTCCAGTTCAGGTGGTTCTTCAAGAAAAATTACCGCTTGAGGAGGGAGATAATCGAAGAAAGTCTCCAGCGCAGGATAAAAAAGAGGCTGGTAAGATTCCACGGCTGGAAAGGGAATACCTTGTTGGATCTTTTCCCGAAGCTCTTTGGCGGATTCCTGTAAAGCCGGGCTGTCGGCCAGGGCAGCGGTGAGCTTTCCAACTGCCTGGTCGATGAATTCTTGGAAAAACAAAACCTCTTTAACCGGCAGGATCTGGGCCCGCTCCAAGGCTTCCGAAGAACGCTGGCTGTCCGGGTCAAAGGCCCGAATCGATTCTACGTTATCCCCTGAGAATTCCACCCGCAGGGGTGACAAGGCAGAAGGGGAAAAGACATCCACCAGATGTCCCCGTACGGCAAATTCCCCCATTTCCGAGACCAAACTGGCGCGGGAATAGCCCATCCCTTCCAGCCGGGTAATCAATTCTTCTCGCATAAATTCCTGTTCGGGCAATAACGAAAAAGAGAAACGGCGGAGAACTTCCCGTGGAGGAACTCGGGATAGCACTGCGGCCAGAGAAGCGACAATGACTCTTGGGCAAGGATCGGCCAGGAGACGATTTCTTACGGTCCATCGTTGCCCCATGACCTCGGACGGCGGTGAGATTTTTTCGAAAGGTTTCAGGTCCCAGCTCGGATAATGGATGACCTCCTGGCCGGGTCCGACGAAAAAGAGAAGTTCTTGGAAGAAACGCTCTGCTTGCTCCTCGTCAGCGGTAACGACAACAAGGGGATACTGGACCTGGCGGGCGATCTGGGAGAGAACGTAGGCCGCCGAGGAGCCCTTCAGGCCATGGATGCGGAAAAGGGGATCTCGTTTTTCGACAAAAGCAACAACAGGATGGAAGGGAGAGTTTTTATCCATCTCCGAAATCATGGCCATCGCTTCTTTCCAGGCGCCTTCATCCTTTCGATCGCTTTGCGGCCGGAATGCGGCTCACTTCAACGTCAGCGCTGGGAGCCATCGACCCAGGACTTCGTTTAGGAATTCGAAAGAATTGGTCAGCAAGAGGATACCCACAATGACCAAGAGGACTCCACCCACCTTGTTGAATACTCCAAGGTATCTACGGGCTTTCTGGAAGACGCTCAGGAAGGAATTCAGGGCCAAAGAACAGGCGAAAAAGGGAAGCCCTAACCCTAAAGAATAGAAAATCAGGAGTAAAATCCCCGAGCGCATGTCCTCGACCGTGCTGGCATAAAGCAGGATGGAGGAGAGGATCGGGCCGACACAGGGGGTCCAGCCAGCAGCGAAGGTCACGCCAACTAAGAAGGAACCCAGGTACCCCAAAGGTTTGGCGCGGAGGTGCAATTTCTTCTCCTGTTGCAAAAAAGCCCAAGAGAAAACCCCACTGATGAAAAGGCCGAAGAGGATGACTAAAATTCCACCCACGATGCGGATGGTGTCTCGGTGGGCTGCCAGGAATTGGCCGATGAGCGTAGCCGAAGCTCCCAGGATGGTGAAAAGTACGCTGAACCCTAAGATGAAAAGCAAAGAATGGCTAAGGATAATCCGGCGCATTTTCTGCTTCGGATGTTCATAGGTGAGTTCTTCGAAGGAAAGGCCGGTGAGGAAAGCCACGTAGGAAGGCACCAAAGGCAAAACACAGGGAGAGAGAAAGGATAAAACTCCGGCGGCAAAAGCAAGGTAAAAAGAAAGGTCCTGGGCTCCGCTCATCGAGAATTTTCCCCCTTCTTTTCATACGGGCTCTCCCGCTGGCCGATCTCTAACGGCGTGTCGCTCCGGGTTTTGGGCATCGAGCCCCTGAGCAGCCAGTGATTCTGTAGCCCCTGGATTAATTTTTCCGCTTCCTCCACACTTTCGTGGGTTGAAGCCAGCAAATCGGGAATCTCCGGGGCAGCCTTCTTCACACTCCCCGTGATGGCCTTCATGTCTTTGGTAATATCCTTCACATTTTCTGTGATCGCCGGCGCCTCTCCTGTGGCTTTCAGTACATCTTTCGTGACTTGGGGCAGGTCGGCAGCGGCCCTTTTTATATCGTCTAAAACCGTGGGAATCTCCTTTAAGGTTCGGTCAATTTCGGCCATCACCCTCGGCAGGTCTCTGGAGAATTGGGAAGCATTCTGCGTTGCCTCCTCTACGTGGGCCGCAGAACGGCGGATGGAGTCGATGGCCGCCGTAATCTCTCCATGCATCTTCTTGTCCTGGAGAATAGCCCCCATGCTTCCCTGGCCGTTTTTCAGCTGAGCGGTGATAAATTCCACATTGGTCAGTAGAGTGAAAAGTTTTCCCTGCGGGTTATTGAGTTTTCCTGTTACGGACCTCAGGTTTTCCAGGGCTTCGTCCAGCTTCTTGAGGGGAGTCTTAACATCGACCTCTTTCAGGATATCGGTCAGTTCCTTGGGCTCCAGGGAAACGAGAGTTCCTCCTACCGGAAGAGGCGGCTGGTCCGGTGAGCCCATGGTGACCTCGATCGTTTTAGCGCCAAGGAGAGTGCTGACAATCGTCGCCTGGGAATCTTGGCGGATGTTGTCCTTGTAGGTCTCCAGAATCTCCAGGGTCAATTCTACCTTACTCTGGGGATTCAGGCGAAGCGATTTTATATTGCCTACTTCCATGCCGGAAATGGTCACTCCCGTACCCGGCTTCAGGCCGGGGACCTTATTGAATACCACCGAGTAGTAGTAACGTTTCTCGAACCACTTCTGCCCCCGGGCGATGAAGACCAGCTTTACGACGATCAGGGCCAGGGCGAGGATCACAAAGATTCCCACGTAGCGATCGAAATGTTTGATGCGAAAATACATCTGCATGGCACCTTCTCCTCAATTCATGCGGACTAAGACCCCGGCTGTTTCACCTTAGCCAACCGCTCCTGTATCTCCTGGGCTGGGCCCTCGGCTACAATACGCCCGTTTTCCAGGAGGCCGATACGGTCAGCAATGGTAAAAGCAGAATGCCCTTCGCTTGTGACCATCAAAAAGCTTGCCCGGGTTTGCCTATGATACTCCTTTAAAACTTTGAAGACCAGATATTCGGCTTCTCCCCCTAAGCCTGTACCCGGTTCGTCCAGAAAAAGAAGTTCGGGTTCCAGGACCAGGGCCCTGGCCAAAGCCGCTCGCTTTCGCATTCCCAGGCTCAACTGGGCAGGGATGGAGCGGTCATATTGCCGGTCCACTTCGAAAAGGTTCATTTTTTCAGCAACCCGGGCTTGTACTTCAGCCTCCTTTAATCCGGTATGGTACCGTAAAGGCAGCGCCACGTTATCGTAGATCGACATATTACTGATTAGCGCGGCTTCCTGAAAAACAAAGCCCATCTTCATCCGCATGGCTTGGGAGACTTTTTTAGAGGCGGTAGCCAGGTTGATTCCTTCGATCTCCACCCTCCCATTGGCTGGGGAAAAAAGTCCGCTGCAAAGTTTCAAAAGGACTGACTTTCCGCTGCCGCTCGCCCCCAGAACCACATAAATTTCGCTCCGCCGTAAGCGAAAGTTCAGGTTCTGGAAGATTTGCCTTCCGTCAAGGCTGAAAGCAAGGTCAAGGGCTTCAAGAACAATGTCCATAAAAACGATTTTGACCACAGAGGTCACAGCGCGGCATAGCCGCAACCAAAAAAACATTAGCCACAGAGGTCACAGAGATCACAGAGATATATAGATAAAGAAAGGTCATTTAAAAAAGACAATTTAGGATACAGATAACCACGGATAAACATAGATAGAATTGAAAAAAGCTTAATAAAATTTTCAGAAATTGAACGTTAGTAGTACAGAGAACACCGAGGTAAAAATATCAAGGCCCAAGGCCTAAATTGTAAATTTTTTATTTTTAATTGGAATAATTTACCGTTTTTTCTCTGTGCCCTCTGTGTTCTCTGTGGCTAAAGAATTTCTACAACTGGATTTCCATCCCTTCATAAACCCCAAAGCATTCCAGATCGGCCTTTTGATCCCCGATCACCTGGCGGCAGTTTTGGATCATTTCTTCTATGCTGGCGTCTGTTCTTTCCTGGTTATGGTGAAACAAGCCAAATTTCTTTACCTTAGCGTCCAGGGCTAACCTCAGCGCATCTTTATAAACCGAGTGCCCCCAGGTTTTTCTTATTTTGTATT
>JAURYC010000253.1 GCA_030654105.1 Deltaproteobacteria bacterium | reverse complement strand
GGCGACCCGGAACATCCCTTCACCCGAGGCACCCTTTGTGGCAAGATGAACCGCTACCAGGACACGGTTCACTCGCCCCTGCGTCTAACCCGCCCCTTGTTGCGTACGAGCTATAAAGGATCCGGCGAGTTTCGCCCCATTTCCTGGCCAGAAGCTATTCAGCATATTGCCGAACGATGGAAAAAAGTCATCGTTCAATACGGGGCCGAAGCTATTCTTCCTTATTCCTACGCCGGCACCATGGGAATCATCCAGCGCAATGCCGGCCACCCCTTCTTTTACCGTTTGGGAGCTTCTCGCCTGGATCGCACCATCTGCGCCCCGGCGAAAGAGGCCGGGTGGAAAGCGGTCATGGGCAATACCGCAGCTCTTCATCCCGACGAAGTGGAAGAAAGTGACCTCGTGATTCTTTGGGGCATCAACGCCGTCGCCACGAACATCCACTTTCTCCACGGGGTCCGGGAGGCTAAGAAAAGGGGGGCTTCGGTTTGGCTCATTGAAACGTACGCGACCCGAACCTCTGCCCTGGCGGATCGGACCTTTCTGGTCCGTCCCGGAAGCGATGGTGCTCTGGCCCTGGGATTGATGCACCTGTTACTTCGCGAGAACCTCGTCGATCAAGAATTTTTGTCAACTTTCGTTCAGGGGTTTGAGGAATTAAAAACGAGAATTCTCCCCGATTTCCCGCCGGAAAGGGTCAGCGGCCTTACGGGCCTTTCCGTTGAAGACCTCAAATTTATGGCCCTTGCCTTCGGGAGGGCCAGAGCTCCTTTCATTCGGGTGGGGGCAGGGCTTTCCCGGTACGCGAACGGGGCCATGAACGTACGATCGATCGTCTGCCTGCCTGCTTTGGTTGGAGCCTGGAAAAAGAAGGGGGGAGGATGTTTTGTGGGCACTAGCACGGGCGGGGCCTTCCCCATGGGGGAAATCCTGCGGGAGGACTTCATGGTAAAAAAAACCCGCATCGTCAACATGAACCAGTTGGGAAGCGTCCTAAACCAAATCGATGACCCTCCCATCAAAAGCCTTTACGTCTACCACTCCAACCCCGCTGCCGTTACCCCTGACCAGAATCAGGTATTGAAGGGGTTGGCCCGGGAGGATCTTTTCACGGTTGTTCATGAAAGATTCATGACCGACACTGCTCGTTTCGCCGATATTGTTTTGCCTTCCACATCTTCCCTGGAACATGCTGATCTATATCGGTCTTATGGAACTTATTGCATCCAGCAGGCAGAAGCCATTATCTCCCCAGTGGGAGAGAGCAAATCCAATAGGGAGGTTTTCAGCCTCCTATCCGCGGCCATGGGTTTCACCGAGCCCTCCTTCCGCCAAACCGCTGAAGAGCTTATCAAATATATCCTTTCCCTCCCCAGCCCTATGCGGGAAGGCATCGATCAAGAAGCTTTCGCCGCCGGGAAGGCGGTGGAAATTCGCCTCCCTGCCCATGCCAGGACCCAATACAAGACTCCTTCAGGGAAAATTGAAATATTGAATCCCGCCGAGCCTCATCCTTTACCCCTTTATATTCCCCCTTACGCCGGCGATTTTCCGTTTCGATTGATGACGGCCCCCAGCCTCTATGCTTTGAACTCTTCTTTTCGGGAGCGGGAAGATCTCCGCCAAAAAGAGAAGGCTATGTTTCTCCGCATGAACCCGGCGGATGCCCAGGCCAAAAACCTCAAAGATGGCGAGGCAGTCATCGCCTTCAACGAATGGGGCGAAGTCTCCTTTGTTTTGCAGGCAACCCCTAAAGTCCCTGCCGGTATCGTGGTAGCCGAAGGAGTGTGGTGGCTGGGTCACTGCCCCAGTTCCAGGTCCGTTAATGCCCTAACCTCTCAACGGCTAACGGACCGGGGTGCAGGATCAACTTTCTATGACAACACGGTTGATATTAGGCGAGGCTAACTCCAACTCAGCGCATCCCGACCGGAGTCACCCCCGCTATGGTAAACATCACCATAGCCTTCTTCTCGGCTGGCTGGCCGGCAATGCCAGGCCTTTCCGTATAAGACAACTCTACGCTCCAACACTGGTGGCGGTAATGTAAACCGTACACAGTTTCCAAGGTCTGCCGGTCCAACCGGGAATAACGCTTTCCATAGGAAACATCCAAAGAGGGTAAAATGCGGATTCTAAGATTTCCATTGATCTGGTCTTGGGTTCCCGCGGCCCAGGTGTATTCCAGGTGTAATCCGTCACCCCGGAAATCGCTAAAGTCCGCTGAGGTATAAGAACTAAGGAAGCGGTTCTTATTGGGGTCGTAAGCGGTGATATTCTCGACGTTTATATATTGTAACAATTTAACTCTTGCCTCGGCGTTGATCAGGCCGAAGGGCCGGCGTGGCTCGCTGCCAGAGCTTACATCTCGATTCACCTCGAATAGGTTGTAGGTTTGACTTAATTTGAAATAGGCGAATTCGTGATAACGGGTCTTTCCTGGTTCTTCCTCAACTTTTCCGATCAAGCGCTGGGTGATTCCGTAGGTAATGGCGTTAGACTTGGGCACAGGCGTATCATAATTGGGAATCTGCTGCTGATCCACATCCGGAACATAAGTATAGGTGATTTCGGGGCGGATCAGGTGTTTCAACATAGGAACTCTTTTGGATCCAGTATCAAAGATGCGGAGAATTTCTGTAGCCACCGTGGTTTTGAAATCCCATAATGCTCGACTATGAGATTCGTCGGTTGCGTCCCCGCTGCGATATATTGTCTCCCGGGCTCCTAAATCGGGGGTGATCTCAAAAAATCCCCACCTCAGGGGAAGAGACAGGCGAGGATAAAGGTCCATCCGGTGGCCGGTCACTCCTTGTTCCCGCCAAAAATAACCGTAGGAAGAATCCATACTGAAATAGAAAGGGGAGCCCAAGATCGGCTGTCTAACTCCCCTGAAATTGACTGCAGGGTAATTCTGGAGAGTGGTTTTGTCCTCCTGCCTTAAATCAACGGTATTCCGTGCCTCTCCAAAAAGGCTGAACCGCTCCCAGTTCTTGGTCAAGGAGATGAACGAATAGGCCTGTTCGCTGGATCGGTCCTCATAGGCCAAGCCGTAATCTTTGAAGTATTGGCGGTCGCTGAACCCCCTGAGCCATGTCTTGGCGAAAAACGTCTGACTAAAATACTCTTCATGTTGCAGGTCCAAATTCCAGCGGTCGGGCTTGCGGTCTAATTGTTCGGTTCGCTTTTGCCGGTATTGCTCCGTTTCCCGGATATGATACCCGTAAAAGATTCCTTTGCTTTCTCTCTGGCGAACGTACCGATATTCTACCCCTTCCCCCACACCCCGAATCGTGGCCAAGTCAAGGTAAAAGGTAGCATCCATATTTTCCGCAATGGCCCAAAAATAAGCATTATCCAATTCCGCCCCACCGGTATTGGAATAAGTTATCCGGGGGATCAGAAAGCCTGATTGCCGCTTGGTCTTCACGGGAAAGATCAGATAAGGCGAATAAAATAATGGAATATTTTTCACTTGAAAGGTAGCCCCCCATACGGAGGCATATTCTTCCAGCGTCACCAGGGTTTCCCTTCCCGTGAAACGCCAGGCCGGCCAATCCCCTTCACAGGTCGTGAAACTTCCTCCTCGAACCCTGTACGTATCTTCCCCCACTCTCTCGATTTCTTCCCCCCGGAGGTAAAAATTTTGTTTCTTCAAGAAAAGAGACCCCTGGATGATAATCCCCAGGCTGGTTTCCAGATTGATTTTCATCCTTTCACCGCGCAGGACGTCTTCCCCCTGAACGAGGATCACGTTGCCGATGGCCTCGGCCTCGTTAGTTCTGGCATTCAAGAATACCCGATCAGCGGCAAGCTTGCGGTTTCCCTCCCATACTTCCACCTTCCCCTCCGCTACATAAGAGTCTTCCGTTCTATCATAAGCAATATGGTCCGCCTGCACCCGGATGGGGCCGCTGGAGGTTTCCGGCTTCTCTAAAAAGGACACCTGCGCGTCGGCTTGGGGAAGAAAAGCAAGAAAAAGAAAGAATAGGATGGAAAGGGAGTAAACCAAGGAATAAATCAAGAGAGAACCATGCCCTTTTTGGCCAAATGAGCCCGGGCTTCCCCTACCGTGAAAAGAGATCCGGAAACGAGAACCAAATCATCGCCACAGGCCACAGTTAGGGCGTGATCAAGGGCTTGACCTACGTCGGCGATTTCGGTAGCCGGTTTCTGAAAAGCAGAAGCCTGCTGACGCAAGTACTCCAGGGAGGCAGCCCGGTCCATTTTCGGCCGAGTAAGAATCAAAAAGTCGGCCAGTGGAACCAGGTTGGTCATCATTTTGGCAATATCCTTATCCGCCATGATGCCCATGACCAGAATGAGCCGGCGCCGCTGAAATCCCTCCTGCAAAGCTTTTTTCAATACCCGGGTGGCTCCCGGATTGTGAGCTCCGTCCAAGAGAATCCTGGGATTTTGTCCGATCAGTTCCAACCTCCCTGGCCATCTCACCTGGGCAACACCCCGTCGGATTTGATCTTCTTCGATGGTAAACCCGGATTCCATTAACACTTCAACTGCTGCCAACGCTAAGGAGGCATTGACCACTTGATGGCTACCGGTTAATCCCAAGCGCAGACCCGCCCAATGATGCGATCGTCCTTTAAAATCGATAACCTGAGGGGCTTGCCGCCTAGCCGTAAAGTCTTCTCCCCAAACGTAGAAGGGGGAACCAAGATCTTGACACCTTTGGCGCAAGAGAGTAATCACGCGGGGTTGGTGGGCTGAAGTAAGTAAAGGCCGCTTCGGCTTAATGATTCCCGCTTTTTCGGCGGCAATTTGCATCAACGTTTTTCCCAGGTACTGCTGGTGTTCCAAAGAAATAGGGGTAATCAGGGAAAGCAGAGGATCGATCACGTTCGTGGCATCCAACCTTCCTCCTAAACCTGTCTCCAGTACGACCACCTCCGCTTTGGCCTCGCGGAAATAGAGAAAGGCCATGGCCGTGGCGAATTCGAAAAAGGTGATCGTGGCTTTTTCGGCGTCAAATTCTTTAGGCCGGGGTTGGGAATTCGGAGCCAGGCAAAGTTCTCCCTTTTGGATCAGTCTCTCGACGACTTCCCGGATATATTCCGTCAATTGGACTACCTTTTCCGAGGAAATGGGAATCCCATCGACCTGGATTCTCTCGCTGAAGTCGACCAGATGGGGAGAGGTATACAGGCCTACCCTCATGCCGGATTGCCGTAATACCGAAGTTAGAAAAACTGCCGTAGAACCTTTTCCATTGGAACCGGCGATATGAATGGCCGGCAATCCCCTATGAGGGTTACCCAAATGGCTGAGCAAGGCCGTGATATTGGTAAGGCCCAGTTTGATCCCAAACCGCTGCAATCCGAAAAGGTAATCCAGGGTCTGCTGGTAACCTTTTTTAAATTCTCCTTTCCTCTGCATCTGTTATGCTTCTTTCTCCCGTATTTTCTGCTTGCGCAATAAAGAAAGGAGGGTAGCTAAAACCTTCTTCATCTCCTTCCGTTCAACGATCAGGTCGATCATTCCCCGTTCCATAAGGTATTCTGATCGCTGAAATCCTGGGGGCAATTTTTGCTTGATTGTCTGTTCAATCACCCGCTGGCCGGCAAATCCGATAATCGCTTTGGGTTCGGCCAGAATAATATCTCCCAACATGGCAAAACTCGCGGATACCCCGCCGGTCGTAGGATCCGTTAGAAAGGAAATGTACGGCAGGCCCTTTTCTTTTAGCCGGGCTAAGGCCGCACTGGTCTTGGCCATCTGCATCAAGGAAAGGATTCCCTCCTGCATGCGCGCCCCCCCCGAAGAACAAAAAATGACAACCCCCCAATCAGCAGCCATTGCCTTTTCCACCAGGCGGGCAATTTTCTCACCCACCACGGATCCCATGGAGCCCCCCATGAATTCAAAGTTCATCACCCCAATCATGATGGGCTGCCTTAAGATCGTCCCTTTCCCGCAGACGATCGCTTCTTTGGCCTGGGTTTTTTGCTGACTTTCCAAAATTCTTTCTTCATACTTCATCCGATCCTTAAATCGTAGGGGATCCAGGGATTCCAATTCCGCATCGATCTCCACAAAGCTTCCTTCGTCCAAAACTAAGGAGAGCCGCTCAGCCGTGGAAATGCGAAAATGGTAATTACATTTGGGGCAAACCTGGAGGTTACGTTCTACCTCTTTACGGTAGAGCATTTCCCGGCAAGCATTGCACTGAATCCATTGCTGATTGGTCTCTTCCATAACCTAAAACTGATAACGCTCCCCTTGCCGCAAAAAGGAAATCTTGGGGTAGCCAATCTGGCGGACCTCCTTCTTTAACAAGGACAAATACTGGGGCTTCATGTGCGCCAGGAGGATGGGAATGCCTTTACGGCGAAGTTTCTTCAATTCCCTCTTGAGCATCAGCGGAGTCATGTGGCCGCTACTTTCCGCTACGGCCCTTAACTTATTGGGAAACGAAGTCTCTACCATCACTGCCTTCAAGTCCTCGAGGTCATTGGCCTCTTCCCAGATTCGTTCCGTTGGTCCGGTGTCTCCGGTGTAAAGAATGGCGCTTCGACCTTTGCGAATGATGTAGCCAACGGCCCGGACCGTGTGGTTCACAGGAATGGCCCGGATCGTGAATTCTTGCAAGGGAACGTCCACTTCCGGATCGATGGAAGTAAATTTTAGCACTGGAAATTCTACTGTAGGCAGGACCGTGAAATCTGGCCATAGAGCGTCGTTGAAAAGATGGGATTTGATACTTTCAATGATCTGCCCGGTGCTGATAATGTTGACCGGTTGATGGAAGCGCTCCTCTACCAGGTTTGCCGCTAAAAAAGGGATATCTTTGATATGGTCAAGATGGGTGTGGGTGACCAGGATGTAAGAAAGTCGGCGCTGTTCCGGAAGACGGAGCACGGATGTCACCGCTCCTGCGTCCAATAGTAATTTTCCGTCTACCGCAAAGCTGCAAAATCGGTATCCGGGTAGCTCCCCCCCGTAACAGCCGAGAACTCTGATCTCCATCAAAGCTCCTTTTCCACAGATTTTTTCTTGCTTGTTCCCCGCCGTCCATAAAAACAAAAAGTACCGGCAGCTGTCGACTCGCATAGTAAATTTTTAATTTCATACCATAGGTTGCCGATATTATCAACTTCAATTTCCCCTTCCCTCCCTCATTTTTCACGAATCCATCACTGCCCTGTCTTTATGAGGAGGATGATTCATAAGCAAATTAAGAAGCTAATTTGCTTGAAGTAAATTATAAACAAAATGGTCGCATTTGCCTCGGTTGACGTTTATTCAGGCCTACAAACGAAAAAGCCATGAGTAGAGGCAAGGCTCATGGCTTCCAGGAGCGGGGACAAACAGAGTTGCTCCTTTTTCAATTACCTTTCAAAATTCCCCTCGCCCTAGCCGGGCTTTTTCTTATTATTTGGTCTAAGATGGGTATAGCCTCCTCTACCCGATAAATTCCTTCAGGGATGTCCCATCCTTCCGCACGAAGGTTGCGGCATAAGCGATAAACCGGAGAGACCAAGAAGGTCAGTTTATCGTTCTCCAGCAGGAAAGAAAATACCTCAGGCGGCGAACCGGCAGTTAAAACTTTCCCTTTCTCCAAAACAATTAGCCGGTTGACGATTTCCAGAAGATCTTCCACCCCGTGGGAAACAATGACCACGGTCTTTCCGGAACGGTGGAGATGGTCAATCTCTTTTAGGATTTCCCTCTTGCTGGGTCCATCCAAACCGACGGTAGGCTCGTCCAAAATGAGCAGGCGTGGTTCCTGGACTAAAATACCGGCCAGGGCGGTTCGTCTCATTTCTCCACTGCTTAGCTCAAAGGGGGACCGTCGACGAAAATCCTCATAATCCAACCCTACGACCGCACAGGCCGACTTCACCCGCTGTTCAATTTGTTCAGCCGCAAGAATTTTACGCTGGCGTAAAACGAAGGAAATATCATCAAAAACGGTCTCTTCAAAAAGCTGATGTTCCGGATATTGAAAGACAAGCCCTACGCGTTGCCGCAGTTTAACCCCTGAGGTTCCGGGCCGGTTAATTTCAACTCCTTCAACCCATATCTTCCCTGAAGAAGGTTTTAATAGTCCGTTAAAATGCTGCACCAGCGTTGTCTTCCCCGAACCCGTCTCCCCGACAATCCCTACACATTCCCCTTCTTCAATCTGCAGGGAAACCTCCACCAAGGCTTTTCTTTCTAAAGGAGTCCCCTGATTGTAAATATGGCTTAGCCTTTCGACAAAAATGATGGGCTGAAGAATGCTTTTCTCCTTATTCCACGATCTTCCAGATTACATCTTTTTCACGGACGCGATCTTTTACTTTGATCCCGATCAAATGCCCGGCTTCAGCTTTCTCCACGGGCTGGTTCTCGATTTGCATGGACTGAATTTGATCTTCAAAATCTGTAGTATGCCCCTTGATTTTTATCCGGTCTCCAACCTTAAGGGTCCCCTCTGTAACCTTAATTGCTGCAACGCTGGCCTTGGAAAAGAACTTAATTACTTCCCCCACTTTTTGTTCAGGCATTTTTCGCCTCCTTTCTTCAAGCGGCACTCACCGCTTGAAAAGATTTTCTTCAATTTCCTTAAGGTTCTTGGGAAATTATATGGGTGACCTCACAAGGGTGTCAAGGAAAATCGGATATAGACTATGATTGCGGATTGGGGATTGCGGATTGGGGATTGCCAAGCAGGAATTCCTTCAACTCATCCAGGGAGCGTACATCATTAGGAATCAAATGTCCCCGTTCACGCAACTTTTGGATAAGTTCCAAAATAGGGGGAAGTGCTATTCTCAGAGAATCATCCAATAAACCCTTATCAAAAAAATCATCCCATGTTCCGTAAAAGGAAACACGGCCATTATCAAGATACAAAAATTCTTGGGCACTTAGAGCCTCTTCGAAAGAATGGGTAATATGCAGCAGGGTTCTTCCTCCTT
The DNA here is from genome assembly GCA_030654105.1 of Deltaproteobacteria bacterium. NCBI lineage: Bacteria > Pseudomonadati > Myxococcota > Myxococcia > Deltaproteobacteria bacterium. Next base: position 16,209 of record JAURYC010000253.1, on the reverse strand, counting down.
GGCGGTGGATTTTGGTGAAAAGATCCAGCATCTCTTTCCGATCCTGTAAATCTAACATGGAAGTGGGCTCATCCAGGACGAGAATTTCACTCTCCATAGCCAACACCCCGGCCAAAACCACTTTTTGCTGCTGCCCACCGGACAAGAGATGGGGGGGATGAAAGCGATAATCCTCCATATCTACCAACCGTAGGCTATCCTGGACGAGCCGGGCCATGGTGGAAGGGTCCATTCCTCTATTTTCCAAAGCAAAGGCCACGTCTTCTTCCACCACGGAGGCAACGATCTGGTTTTCCGGATTGGAAAAAACGTACCCCACTCGAGGTGAAATTTCCCCCGGCCTCAAGGGTTGGCCGGCGATGAAAACCTGGCCGGAAGAAGGCGAGAGCAAGCCTTTGATCATTTTCCCCAGGGTGCTCTTTCCAGCTCCGTTCGGGCCCATCAGAGCCACATAACGCCCCTTGGGAATCAGAAGATTGAACCCCTCAAATACGAGCTTCGGCGAATCTTTGCGGCAGGGATAATAAAAAGTAGCTTCCCGAACCTCGATCATCTTTTTTCCATAAAAAAAAGGCCAGACCAAGTCTCGCCTTTTTTTCTCTCTTTTTTTACGCCCTGGACGCCGGAGCTTCCGGTTTCGTTGCTTCGGTCGGCCCTTTTTCCTTCCGGCGTCTTTTGCCCATCCTGCGCTTTTTCAGGCCCTTGGCTTCCTTACCTTCCGTAACCAATTCCACAATAGATACCGGGGCGCCATCCCCCGACCGAAAACCCAATTTAACGATCCGGGTATACCCTCCATTGCGGGACTGGTAACGCGGGGAAATCGTATCAAACAACTTGCGGACTACTTCGGCTTTGCGCACAACCGTCAAAACCTGACGCCGGGCATGAAGGTCTCCTCTTTTTCCCAATCCGATCATTTTTTCAGCCAAAGGGCGAAGCTCTTTGGCTTTGGCATCTGTCGTTTTTACTTTCTCATGCTCTAACAGGGAAGTAACCAAGTTGCGAAGCATGGCCCAACGGTGGCTTGTGGTCCGGCCCAATTTTCTTCCAGCAATTCGATGACGCATTTTAACGTTCCTTCTTTAGGCTTCTTTTTCCGGCTTCTGCATTTCGGAAGGAGGCCAATTTTCCAACTTCATCCCTAAGTTCAATCCCATTTCCGTAAGAATCTCCTTGATCTCATTCAAAGACTTTCTACCAAAATTTTTGGTTTTCAGCATTTCCGCCTCTGTCTTTTGCACCAGATCCCCAATGAATCGGATATCGGCATTCTTCAGACAATTGGCTGAACGCACGGAAAGTTCAAGTTCATCCACACTCTTGAACAGATTTTCATTGATTTTGGAGGCCTCTTCCACCTCGGGCGGTTTGGGAATGGCATCCCCTTCATCGAAATTGATAAATACACTGACCTGATCTTTCAGAATTTTGGCGGCGTAGCCAATGGCGTCCGCAGGGGCTAACCCTCCATGGGTCCAAATCTCCAGAGTGAGGCGGTCATAATCCGTAATCTGGCCTACGCGAGAATGAGTAACCGTGTAATTTACTTTGCGAATCGGGGAAAAAAGAGCATCAACGGGAATTGTGCCGATAGGCTGTCCTTCTTCCCGATTCCGTTCGGCAGGTACATATCCCCTTCCCCGCTTGACCACCATCTCGATTTCTAATTCTCCATCTTCGGAGAGCGCAGCTATGGGATGGGTCGGGTTTAAAATTTGCACGTTGGCATTCGCCTGGATATCCTGGGTTTTCACCACTCCGGGTTTGTTGACCTTCAAGCGTAGGATTTCCGGGCCATCGGAGTGTAGTTTAACCAATATTTCTTTTATGTTCAGAATGATATCGGTAACGTCCTCGCGAACTCCCGGAAGGGTGGAAAACTCATGTAGAACCCCTTTGATGCGCACGGCTGTGATGGCCGCTCCCTGAAGGAAAGAGAGCAGAATTCGGCGCAAGGAATTTCCGATGGTGATGCCAAACCCGCGTTCCAGAGGCTCAACATGAAAACGTCCGTAGGTGGGGCTGAGGGTTTCCTGTTCTGCTTCAATGGCCTTCGGTTTTATCAGGGTTTGCCAATTTCTATACATAGGTATGAACTCCTTGATCTCGAATTCGACTGAAATCTTCGAAGGGTTATTTGGAATAAAGTTCCACGATCAATTGTTCTTTGATGGGCATGGTCAAATCCTCACGGCTAGGTAAAGCCGAAATCCGCCCCCGGTAATGCTCCTTATCCAGCTCCAACCAAGAGGGAATTCCTCGTCTGGCCACTCCCTCCAATGAATCGTTGATCTTGGCACTCTTGCGACTCTTTTCCCTCAATTCAATTACATCTCCGATTTTGACTAAATAGGAAGGGATGCTCACTTTACGTCCGTTGACATTAAAGTGATTGTGTTGAACCAATTGACGGGCTTCATTCCGCGAGTTGGCAAATCCCAGACGGTAGACCATATTGTCTAGGCGCCTCTCTAAAAAAATGAGGAGGTTGGTTCCGGTAATCCCTTTTTGTTTTTCCGCTTTGGCGAAAAAATTCCGAAACTGTTTTTCAACCAAGCCATACATTCGCTTGACTTTTTGCTTTTCCCGAAGCTGAACGCCGTAACTGGAAAATTTTGACCGGCCTTGACCATGCTGTCCCGGCGGGTAACTCCGCCGTTCGAAGGCGCATTTATCGGAATAACACCGGTCCCCTTTTAAATAAAGCTTCAAATTCTCCCGCCGGCATAACCGGCAAACCGACTCAATATATCGCGCCAAAGTAGGCCTCCTCTTTTATGTCCATCCCATTCCGGGGTTCACACCCGCCGTCTTTTGGGCGGCCGACAGCCATTGTGGGGGATGGGAGTGACATCCCGGATGAGGTCGATTCGAAATCCCGCAGCCTGCAAAGACCGTAAAGCTGCTTCGCGTCCTGCCCCCGGGCCTTTGACGTAGATTTCGATGGTCTTCACTCCTTGCTCCATTGCTCTTTTGGCGGCCTGTTCGGCGGCAAGTTGGGCGGCAAAAGGAGTACTCTTGCGCGACCCCTTAAACCCCACGCTACCCGCACTAGCCCAGGCAATGACATTTCCACTCACGTCGGTAATCGTCACGATCGTATTATTAAAAGTAGATTGGATATGGGCGACGCCGTTCTGAATATTCCGCCGCTCCTTCTTTTTCGCCCCTGAACTCTTTACTGGCGGCATTCTTCCTCCTTTATCTATCTCTTCTTCCCGCCCATCAGGCGCCGAGGTCCTTTACGGGTGCGGGCATTGGTATGGGTGCGCTGGCCTCGCACAGGCAACGAGCGTCGATGGCGAAGACCCCGGTAAGCCCCCAAGTCCATCAGTCGTTTGATGTTCATGGAAACTTCTCGCCGCAAATCCCCTTCGATTTTCAAGTTGCTCTTGTCGATGGCCTCACGGATTTTAGCTACTTCTACGTCGGTCAATTGGTCGGTCTTGCGTTGAAAGTCAACCTGGGCTTGTTCTAAAAGCTTGCGAGCCGTAGAGCGGCCGATGCCGTGAATGTAGGTCAGAGCAATTTCTACAATTTTATTTCGGGGAAGATCAATTCCTGCAATGCGCGCCACACCTACCTCCTTTTTCCTTTCTTCTTATCCTTGCCTTTGTTTGTGCCGGGTATTCTGGCAGATCACCCGCACGACGCCTTTCCGTTTTACGACCTTACATTTGTCACATATTCGCCGCACGGAAGCCCTTACTTTCATCTTTCTTTCCTTCCCATGGCCCTCGGTGACTGGTTCCTTTGTTTGGCCATCCGATTCTCTTACCCGAGTCCCCTTGGAATCCCGCCTTTGTTCCAACCGGGGAAACCCGTCTTACTTCGCCCGGTAAATAATCCGCCCCCGGTTGAGGTCGTAAGGGGAAAGTTCCACTGTCACCTTATCACCAGCTAATATTTTTATGAAATGCATGCGCATCTTGCCGGAGATGTGCGCCAGCACGCGGTGACCGTTTTCCAACTCTACCCGAAACATGGCGTTGGGGAGGGTTTCGATCACCGTTCCTCCGACCTCAATGACGTCTTCTTTGGACATCTCCGATTATTCCTTAAGCCAAAGGGCCTTCACCCTTGGGGGTTGTATCTTGGCCAATTCAAAGTTTGCTTAAAATGGCCGGCCCATTCTCCGTTACGGCTACGGAATGTTCAAAGTGAGCCGAAAGACTTCTGTCTTTCGTTACAGCCGTCCATCCGTCTTCTCGAATCATCACTTCGCAACCTCCGGCGTTGATCATGGGCTCAATGGCCAGGGTCATCCCGGGCTTCAGGCGTACCCCGCGCCCGGGAATTCCAAAATTGGGGACCTGGGGTTTTTCATGTAAATGCTTGCCAATCCCATGTCCAACAAAATCTCGCACAACCGAAAAACCATGGGATTCTACATGCCTCTGAATCGCGGCGGATATATCCATGAGGCGATTTTCCGGCCGGGCCTGATCGATGGCTAGATACAAAGCCTCCTCCGTTACCCGTAGCAATTGCTCAGCCTCTGTTGAAATACTTCCGATGGGTAAGGTTATGGCGGCATCCCCATAAAAGCCATCATAGATGGCCCCGAAATCTAAGCTCAGAATGTCTCCTTCCTTCAGAACTCGATTCGAGGGAATCCCGTGTACGACTTCTTCATTTACCGAGGTACATAGGGCCGCCGGGTATCCGTTATATCCCTTAAAGGCCGAGTGGGCTTTCAACTTGGCCAGCAGGGCCTCGGCCAACTCATCCAATTCCCGCGTTGTGACCCCGGGCCGAGCCGATGTTTTTATCTCCGCCAAAATCTCCGCTACAATCTGATTGCTGCGCCGCATTTTTTCGATTTCTTGCGGAGATTTCAAGATGATTCTTTCATCTTCCGGAAGAGGATCCAAGAGCCCCATCTTCCTCCCTATCTTCTCCCCTTAATCCGCCCTCGCTTCATGAATCCTTCATAATGGCGCATCAACATATGGGATTCGATCTGCCCCACGGTATCCAGGGCCACCCCCACAACGATTAACAAAGCCGTTCCCCCAAAATAGAAAGGCACGTTAAACTTGGTAATCAAGATGGAAGGTAGAACGCAGACCGTCGAGACATAAATGGCCCCGCTGAAAGTGATTCGGGTTAAAACCCGGTCTACAAATTCTGCCGTCTTCTTTCCCGGGCGAATCCCTGGAATGTACCCGCCATACTTGCGCATATTGTCGGCCACATCTGTTGGATTAAAGGTAACGGCGGTATAAAAATAGCAGAAGAAAAAGATGAAGCCCACGTAAATGAGCTCATAGATCAAGGATCCGGGCGCGAGTTGGGCAGAAACGGCCTTCATCCACGGGTGGTCCACGAAACTGGCGATGGTTGCCGGAAACATAATAATGGAAGAAGCAAAAATAGGAGGAATGACTCCGGCGGTATTGACCTTCAAGGGCAGATGGGTACTCTGTCCCCCATACATTTTTCGGCCGACGATGCGCTTGGCATATTGGACAGGAATCCGCCGTTGCCCCCTTTCCACGTAAATAATCGCCCCGACCACTGCTACCATCAGAACGATCAAGAAAAGGGTGATCAGGATACCCATCTCACCCGTGCGGATCAGACGGGCGCTATTGCTGATCGCGGTAGGCAAGCGGGCTATGATGCCAGCAAAAATGATCAGAGAAATCCCATTGCCAATTCCTCTTTCGGTAATCTGCTCCCCCAACCACATGATAAAAGCTGTACCGGCCGTCAAGGTAATCATGGTCATCAAACGGAAGGCCCACCCCGGATCCATGACCACCAACTCTCCGCCCGGCCCGGTCATATGCTCTAGCCCAACACTGATGCCAAATCCTTGGATCAGGCTTAAAAGGACTGTGCCATACCGGGTGTATTGGGTAATTTTTTTTCGCCCTGCCTCTCCTTCCTTGGAAAGCCTTTCCAAATGAGGAACTACCACAGTGAGGAGCTGCAAGATGATCGATGAACTGATATACGGCATGATTCCCAGGGCGAATACCGAAAGCCGCTCGAAGGCCCCTCCCGAAAACATATCGATAAAGCTAAAGAGAGTTCCTTTGGCCTGCGCGAAGAAGGCTGATAAAGCTATGGTATCGATGCCCGGTGTGGGAACGTGCACCCCGATGCGGTAAACCGCCAACAGCAGGAGCGTGATAATGATTCGGCGCTTCAGCTCCGGAATTTTAGGAATATTCTGGAATCCCTGGAACAACCTTTAGAGAACCTCCGTCTTTCCTCCAGCAGTCTCAATCTTATTCTTTGCGGCTAAGCTGAAATGATGCGCGCGCACGGTCAAAGGATAGGCAATGGACCCTTCGCCTAATACCTTTACTCCCCATTGAACCTTTTTTACCAATCCCGAAGCTACCAGAGCGGCAACATCCACTACTGTTCCGGCTGGAAAACGGGCCAAATCTCGAAGGTTAACAATGGTGTATTCTTTACGGAAGGGATTCTTGAAACCGCGTTTGGGAAGGCGCCGCTGCATCGGCATCTGGCCTCCCTCAAACCCTCGGGAAACTTTTCCGCCAGAACGAGCTTTCTGACCTTTATGGCCGCGGGTGGAAGTTCCTCCATGTCCCGATCCTTCCCCTCGCCCGATTCTCTTCTTCTTTTTTGTGGCTCCTTGCGGAGGCTTTAAATTGTTCAGCTTCATCTTTCGATCCTTTTTCGATCCTTCAACTTTCGATAACTCGCACTAAATGAGAAACTTTACGGATCATTCCCCGGATGGCTGGTGTATCTTTAAGCTTTACTGTTCTTTGCAGCTTCGTCAAACCCAAGCCTCTCAAGGTCTTACGCTGGGTTTCTGGTTGGCTGATTCCGCTCCGCACCAATTGCACCTGGATTACTTTTTCTTCCATATTCCATCCTTCCCAGAAGGTTGCGTATCTGCTTCTGGCGTTGCCCATGAATCGCCCGCGGGGCTAAAGGATCTCGGCAACTACTTTCCCTCGTTTGGCTGCGATGACCTCGGGCGTCTTCAGCATGCGCAGGCCTTCAATGGTTGCCTTGATCACATTGTGGGGATTTCGCGAACCCAGGCATTTCGTCAGAATGTTGACAATTCCGACTGATTCCAACACCGCTCTTACGGCTCCTCCGGCAATAACCCCTGTTCCTTCGGAGGCGGGTTTTAAAAGTACGCGAGCTGCCCCAAACCGTCCGACCACTTCGTAGAAAATTGACCCCCGGACCAGGGGAACTTCAACCAAGTTCTTTTTGGCTTTGTCAATTCCTTTGCGAATCGCTTCGGGAACTTCGTTCGCCTTGCCCAGCCCGAAACCGACGACTCCCTTGCCATTCCCCACCACGACCAGGGCGCTGAAGCTAAATCGTCTACCACCTTTGACGACTTTGGCAACGCGGTTAATATGGACTACGCGGTCGACAAGCTCATGTTCTTCTGGGTTAATTTGCGCCAATGAACTTCCTCCCTGTAAAAAAGCGTTCAGCGATCAGCCGTCAGCCAGAACTTTTTTTCTCTCCTGCTGTTTGCTGAACGCTAATAACCGATAGCTATTTAAAAATCTAACCCTTGCTCGCGCGCCGCATCGGCCAAGGCCTTCACCCGACCGTGGTATAAAAACCCATTGCGGTCGAAAACAACTTTCTGAACCTGCTTGGCCAAGGCCTTGGCGGCAATCAAAGTGCCGACTCGCCGGGCCATTTCCACTTTTTTCCTGCCCCGTTCTATTCCCCGCAACTCCGAATCTTGCGAAGAAGCTGCGACCAAGGTTTGCCCCCGTAAATCATCGATTAGCTGCGCGTAAATATGCCGGGAACTTTTAAATACACAGAGCCGGGGGCGCTCCGGGGTGCCCCGTACTTTCGAACTTACTCGTTTCTTTCTTCGCCTGCGCGCTGTCTCTTTCTCTTTTCTTAACACACCATTTTCCTCACGAATAGTGTCAGTGTCAGTGTGAGTGGGAGTCTGAGTTAATTTCATCTAACTGACACTCACACTTACACTAATCACTCATTTTACCCCACGGCGGTCTTGCCAGCTTTGCGCCGGATGACCTCTTCCGCATACTTGATCCCTTTTCCCCCGTATGGCTCCGGGGGACGGAGGCCGCGAATTTTTGCTGCCGTCAATCCCAACAGATGCTTGTCCGACCCCCTCAAGGTAATGCGATTCTGACGTTCCACATCCGCTTTAATCCCTTCGGGGAGGGGAAACCGAATTGGATGGGAATATCCAAGGTTGAAATTTAAAGCACTCCCCTGTAACTCCACCCGGTAGCCTACGCCATTAATTTCCAGCACTCGCTCAAACCCCTGACTTACCCCTTTTACCATGTTGGCGATCAAGGTACGGGTAAGTCCCTGCAGAGCTTTTCCTTTCTTAAGGTCTTCCGGGGGGTGAACCCATATTTTATCCTGCTCCACCGCCAGTTCCACCCCTCCGGCCAATTTTTGACTCAGATTTCCCTTGGGGCCTGATACTTTTATGAAAGGCCTTTCCAACACGACCTTCACCCCCGGGGGAAGGGGAATAGGTTTTTTTCCGATTCGCGACATGGTCTTCTCCCTCGAAATCTTACCAGACCGAACAGAGCAGTTCCCCGCCCACGTTCATCTTCCTTGCTTCTTTATCCGTGAGAACTCCCTTGGAGGTGGAAAGAATGGAAATCCCAAGGCCTCGGAGCACAGGGGGGATTTCGTTCTTTGGTACATACCTCCGCAGTCCGGGTCGGCTGATGATTTTTAATCCGCTGATAATCTGCCTTTTCGTCTCTCCCTCATACTTCAAGTAGATCCGCAAGGTTCCCTGGTTTCCATCTTTGATAACTTTATAATTTTTAATATAGCCTTCGTCTTTGAGAATGCGGGCTACATGGGCTTTAAGGTTCGAAGTCGGGACGTCAACTTTCTCGTGCTTCGCCTTATTGGCATTTCGCAGGCGCGTCAGCATATCTGCTAAGGGGTCGGTCATCCCCATCTCTTTTTTCCTCCCTGAATGAAGTCCTCTACCAGCTTGATTTGATAACGCCGGGAACCTCTCCTCGCGAGGCCAGATTGCGAAAACAGATCCGACACAAATCGAACTTGCGGTAATATCCCCTCGGCCGCCCGCAAACTGGACAGCGGTGGTAAGCCCGTACCCTAAATTTTGGTTTCCTTTTAGCTTTTACAACCAAGGCAGTCTTGGCCACAGCCGATCCTTTCTCCTATTCGATGGGACACAGATTTTTCGCAGAAAAAACGGATAAAAATTATTTCAATCCTGCAAATCTGCGTTTATCCGCGTCCGATAAAATTTCCTTTAATTCCGAAACGGCATCCCCAATAGGCGGAGCAATCCCTTCCCTTCTTCATCCGTTTTGGCGGTGGTAACAATGGCAATGTTCAACCCTTTTACTTTGTCAATTTTGTCAAAAATGATTTCAGGGAAAATGATCTGTTCCCGGATCCCCAAAGCATAGTTCCCCCGTCCATCAAAGGCTTTTCCGGAAACTCCTCGGAAATCTCTTACCCGCGGCAGGGCAACGTTCACAAGTTTATCGAAAAACTCGAGCATACGATTCCGGCGCAGAGTTACCATCGCACCAATGGGCATACCCTCTCGGAGCTTATAGGTCGCTATGGAGCGTTTGGCTTTGGTAATGACGGCCTTTTGCCCAGAGATAAGGTTCAACTCTTCTACCGCTGGATCCAGTATTTTGATATTTTGAACCGCTTCCCCCAGTCCCATGTTGAGAATAATCTTTTCCAGCTTCGGGACTTGCATTACGTTCTTGTATCCGAATGTTTTCATTAACTGGGGAACGACGTCCTTCAAATAAATCTCTTGCAATCGGGTCATGATAGCCAGTCCCCTAAGTCCTTTCGATCAGCTCGCCACACTTTTTGCACACCAGGGCCTTTTTCTTGTTTTCCAATAATCGCTTCCCCGTCCGCACACCTTGGTTGCACTTGGGACATAATAACAAAACATTGGAGATATGAATCGGGGCTTCTTTCTGAATAATTCCCCCCTGACGGGTCTTGCCCGAAGGCCGGGAATGGCGCTTGACGAAGTTAACCTTTTCCACTATCACCCGATTCTTCTTGGGAAGAACTCTCAGAATTTTGCCGCTCTTGCCCTTCTCCTTCCCGGCAACAACCAAAACCATGTCATTCTTCCTTACATGAAACTTGATGGGTTCCATCGAAAACCTCTACTGACGATTCCCCTGATTCAAAGTACTTCCGGAGCCAAGGAAATAATTTTCATAAATTTTTTTGCCCGCAATTCTCGAGCCACCGGTCCAAAAATTCGGGTCCCTACCGGATCGTTTTGGGGGGTGATCAAAACCGCGGAATTGTCGTCAAATTTAATGTAGCTGCCGTCCAGGCGTCGAACTTCCTTCACGGTGCGGACGATCACCGCCCGCATTACATCCCCCTTTTTGACTTTGGAGTTGGGAATGGCTTCTTTCACGGAAACGATGATCACATCTCCCAAACTGGCGTATCTCCGCCTTGTTCCTCCCAAAACTTTGATACAGTAGAGTTTCTTGGCTCCCGAATTATCAGCCGCTTCTAATAAGGTTTGCATTTGAATCATGACGATACCCTTAACAATTTACTTTTCTTTAAGTTGCAACTGCTTTGTCGCCCTTTAACGAACCTCTAACGGATGGCCGAAGGTGAGGTGTAAATTATTGCGCTTTTTCTAAAATTTGCTTCACCCGCCAGCGTTTCTCCCTGCTCAGAGGGCGAGTCTCCATCATCAGGACCCGATCGCCAATCCGACACTCGTTTTTCTCGTCATGGGCTTTATAGTGAGCTCTCTTGCGGGTGTACTTCTGATACAGGGGGTGCTTGACCAATCTCTGAACCTGAACCACGACCGTCTTGTCCATTCGGTCCCCCACCACCGTCCCCACCCTCGTCTTACGAATCCCTCTCTCCTTCATTCTTTCTTCCTCATACGGCCTTGGCTTGGGCCGAGATCTTCTCGCCTAAAATAGTCTTGACTCGGGCTAAGTCTTTACGCACCTGGGGCAAACGGTCTGTATTTTCAAGTTGCCCGGTAGCATGCTGAAATTTTAAATTGAATAATTCGGTAATTAAATCCAGCTCTTTTTGACGGAGCTCCGCTTCGCTCAAATCCCTAAGTTCACGCGCTTTCACTGGCTTCCTCCCGGGCGACAAATTTTGTGGCCAGAGGCAATTTATGAGCCGCCAGACGAAACGCCTGGAGAGCCGTTTCGCGGGTTACCCCTTCCATTTCATACAAGATCCTTCCTGGCTTGATTACCGCAACCCAATCTTCCGGTGCCCCTTTTCCCTTCCCCATCCGGGTTTCCGCCGGTTTTTTGGTAATAGGTTTATCAGGAAAAATACGAATCCATATTTTGCCGCCTCGTTTGATATGACGAGTCATGGCCACTCGGGCGGCTTCGATCTGCCGGGTGGTCAGCCAACCGCATTCACTGGCCTGCAGAGCGTAATCGCCAAAGTTTAAGTGATTCCCCCGGGAAGCCATCCCTTTTCTCCGCCCTTTCTGTTGCTTGCGGTATTTCACTTTTTTAGGTGCTAACATATTCTCATCGGCTCCTTACTACATCGACTCTTTCCGTCCACGGGTAACCGGAAGCACTTCTCCTTTATAAATCCAAACCTTAATCCCGATCGCCCCATAGGTCGTTCGCGCTTCTGTAAACCCATAATCAATATCCGCCCGCAAGGTATGGAGAGGGACCCGGCCCTCGCGATACCACTCCGCCCGAGCAATCTCCGCCCCTCCCAGCCTCCCCGAACAGGCGATTTTAATCCCTTGGGCCCCAAATTTCATCGAGGCCGTGACACTTTTTTTCATTGCCCGCCGGAAAGCCACCCGCCGTTCGAGTTGTAATGCTACATTTTCAGCAACGAGTTGAGCATCCACTTCTGTCCGTCGAACTTCCTGGATGTTGATAGAAATTTCCCGCTGGACCATTTTTTGGATTTCTCTCTGGAGCTTCTCAATCTCCGCCCCTTTTTGTCCGATGATGATCCCCGGACGGGCTGCGCGAATGGCGATCTTGGCGCGGTTGCCGGTGCGTTCGATCTCTACTTTGGAAATGCCCGCATGGTAAAGTTTTCCTTTAATGTACCGACGAAGGAGAATATCCTCTTGAAGGAATTTGGAATACATTTTCTCCGCGTACCATCGAGAATCCCAGGTTTTCACGATCCCCAGGCGTAACCCTATGGGATTTACCTTCTGGCCCAACGTTCAACCTCCTTTTCTCTTCTTTAATAAATTTTTCTTATGGCTCACTCAACACTACGGTAATGTGACAAGTGCGTTTGCGAATCTTGCCGGCCCGCCCCCTAGGCATAGGGCGGAAGCGCTTCAGGGTCGGCCCCTGGTTGACAAATATGGTCTTGATCAAGAGCGTATCCACATCGATCGATTTATTCTGCCTGGCATTCGCCAGGGCGGAACGCACCACTTTGGAAACGACTTTGGCACCTGTCTTGGGAGTGAAAGAGAGGATATTCAGGGCTTCTTCCACCCTCTTTCCCCGGACGAGGTCGGCGCTCAACCGTACTTTGCGCGGCGAGACACGAAGATGTTTGGCTATCGCTTGGGTTTCCATCCTTCCTCCTTCAGGCTGGTTTCGGTGCCGTCTTCAACTTGGTTTTGCGGTCACCCGAATGGCCGAAAAAGATACGGGTGGGCGAAAATTCTCCTAACTTATGCCCGACCATATTTTCCGTAATAAATACCGGGATAAACTTCTTGCCATTATGGACGGCAAAGGTCTGCCCGACCATTTCTGGAGTAATGGTGGACCGCCTGGACCAAGTTTTGATGACCTTTCGGTTATTCGTCCGGATGGCTTCTTCCACCTTTTTCCTTAATTTAGGATCCACATAGAATCCTTTGCGAATCGATCGTCCCACCCTTGACTCCTTTAAAGTTCAGGGTTCAGAGTTCAAGAATCATTTTTTTACTCCGAACTCAAAGCCTCTGAACTTATTTCCTCCGTTTGATGATAAATTTATCCGTCGCCTTATTTTGCCGAGTCTTATACCCTCGCGTAGGGACTCCCCAAGGAGTGACCGGATGCCTCCCGCCAGAACTTTTTCCTTCTCCACCCCCCAGGGGATGATCTACTGGGTTCATGGCAACCCCGCGGACCCGAGGACTCCGGCCCAGCCACCTGGTGCGGCCAGCCTTTCCCAGGGAAATATTTTCGTGATCCAGATTGCCCACTTGTCCCACAGTAGCATAACATCCCAAATGGACCAGCCGGACTTCCCCCGAGGGGAGTTTGACATGGGCATACTTTCCTTCTTTGGCCATTAGTTGTCCGGAGGATCCCGCACTGCGAATAATCTGGGCTCCTTTGCCCCGCTTGAGTTCCACATTATGGATTAAAGTACCCAAGGGAATATTCTTCAGCGGCAAAGCATTGCCCGGCTTGATGTCGGCACTTTCACCAGCCATTACCGTCTCCCCAACTTTTAAAGAATGAGGAGATAGAATGTATCGTTTTTCTCCATCGGCGTAATGGAGCAGGGCAATGCGCGCCGAGCGATTCGGATCATATTCGATCGTTGCCACGCGCGCGGGAATATCAATCTTTTCCCGCTGGAAATCGATCTGCCGATAGCGACGCTTGTGCCCACCGCCAATATAGCGGCTGGTAATCCTCCCATAGGTATTCCTTCCTCCACTCTTCTTTAACGGGAGAAGCAATCTTTTTTCTGGCCGCCGCCGGGAGATTTCTTCAAAATCTGATACGGTCTGGAACCTTCTTCCCGGCGATGTCGGCTTATAGCTTTTGATCGGCATGCGCAACCTTTCTTTTTCTTTTACACCCCTTCAAAGAATTCGATACGGTCCCCTTCTTTCAGAGTAACGATGGCTTTTTTCCAATCAGACTTCCAGCCGAAAAACTTTCCCGTGCGTTTCCGTTTTCCCACCAAATTCATGGTATGTACGCGCCGAACTCTTACCTTAAATAGTTTTTCGACCGCCTGGCGGATTTCGATCTTGGTGGCTTTGGGGTCGACCACGAAGGCAATTTGATTCCCTTCCTCTTTTTGACGGTTACTTTTTTCCGTGATCAAGGGCCTTTTAATAACTTGATGGGCTTCTCTCATGGACGCAATTTCCTTTCCACCTTCTCCAAGCTGGACCGCAAAAAAACCAGGTATTCGTGTCTGAGAATGTCGTGTACGTTTAATCCCTCACACTCAATCACCTGGATTCCCCGAACATTACGGGAAGATTTTTCCAATATTTGATCCCGACCATCGAGGACAATCAGCGCGTCCTTGACTCCCAAGGTCTTCAGGGCAGCCATGAATCTTTTGGTTTTAGCTTCCTCTAAGTCAAGGCGTTCCAGAACGAGCAATTTCTCTTCTCGAAATTTACCAGAGAGCACGGAGCAAAGGGCAGCCCGGCGCACTTTTTTAGGCAGTTGGAAGGAATAGTCTCGGGGGTGCGGCCCAAAAATTGTCCCCCCTCCCCGCCACAGAGGGGATCGCGTAGAACCCGCCCGCGCCCTACCGGTACCCTTTTGCTTCCATGGTTTCCGTCCTCCACCACGGACCAAAGAACGTTCTTTGGTGGACGCCGTCCCGCTCCGGCGGCAAGCCAGTTGCATGCGTACCACATCATATACCAAATGGGGTTTCTCCGGTTCATTCAGAAGATGATCCCCCACCTCTATCTCTGAAGTTTTTTGACGATGAATGTCAATGATATCCACTCTCACCATATTCGCTCCATCCCAGGATTCAACCCGTGACCTTGGGTTGTTTTTTCTTGGCCTTACGGATCAGCAGCAAGCCCCGTGAGCCACCCGGCACTGCTCCTTTTATCAAAAGCAAATTTTGCCGTGGCCGGACATCCACCACCTCCAGGTTTTGCAAGGTAACCCTTTGGTTCCCGGTATGTCCTCCCATCTTCTGCCCTGGCCAGACCCGGGAGGGGTAAGAGCTCGCTCCAATGGATCCAGGAGCTCGGTGAAACATGGAACCGTGGGTAGCCGGGCCTCCGCGAAATCCCCAGCGCTTCACCACTCCCATAAAACCTTTTCCCTTGGATATCCCCGTTACATCCACCAGGTCGCCCACCTTGAATTCTTCAACAGTGATCACCTGTCCAACTTGGTAGGGGCTCACCTCGGGAACCTGAAACTCTCTCAGATGATGGACAGCAGCAACTTGCGCCTTGGCGCAATGCCCCTGAAGGGGTTTTTTCACTCGCTTCTTGCCCCGCTCCTCGAATCCCAATTGCAGGGCGGCGTATTTTTCTTTCAAAGGCGTTTTTACCTGGACGACTGGACAAGGCCCAGCCTCTATGACCGTTACCGGAACCACCCCTCCGTCTTCATGAAAGATCTGGGTCATTCCTAATTTTTTTCCTATGATTCCCTTCAACATTTTCACGATCCTTAGAATCGCTTTTAGCGGTCGGCGATCAGCATTCCGTAATTAAAAATTGGGGTTGAAACATCCTGTTTGCTGAAACCCGATAGCTGAAAGCTGCTTACAATTTAATCTCTACATCTACCCCTGCAGCCAGGTCAAGCTTCATTAGGGCATCTATCGTCTGCTGGGTTGGCTCGAGAATGTCCAAGAGGCGCTTGTGGGTCCGGATCTCGAATTGCTCTCGAGATTTCTTGTCCACGTGGGGAGAACGAAGTACGCAGAATTTATTAATCGACGTGGGCAAAGGAATCGGCCCGGCCACACGGGCACCCGTGCGCTTGGCCGTGTCCACAATTTCCTTGGTGGACTGGTCGAGCAGTCTGTGGTCGTAAGCTTTCAATCGAATCCGTATCTTTTGACTATTGATCACCATTCTTCATTTCTCGCTTATATTTTGGTTCTCCTAAGATTTTTCCTTATTTCGATCCTGCAGAGCATATCCTTAATAGATTATTCGATGATTTCGGCGATGACTCCGGCACCTACCGTCCGACCCCCCTCCCGAATCGCAAACCGTAACTCCTTCTCCATCGCAATCGGCGTAATCAACTGCACCTCATACCCCACACTGTCCCCTGGCATCACCATCTCCACCCCTTCCGGCAACGTCACCACCCCCGTCACATCCGTCGTCCGAAAATAAAACTGCGGCCGCTACCCATTAAAAAACGGCGTGTGCCGACCCCCCTCCTCCTTCGCCAACACATACACCGACCCCTTAAACTTCGTGTGCGGCGTGATACTCCCAGGCCTCGCCACCACCTGCCCACGCTCCACCTCATCCCGCTTCGTCCC
>JAURYC010000252.1 GCA_030654105.1 Deltaproteobacteria bacterium | reverse complement strand
CTGAGCAGTGTGGTTTTGCCGGCGCCGTTTCGACCCACGCAGGTCACCACTTGGCCCGGTGCTACCCCGAGATCGATATCGAATAAAACCTTCGCTTCACCGTAAGAAACATTCAGGCCTCTGACCGCCAGTATTTCGCCGTTATTCATCGTGATGAACTCCGCCTGTGCAGGCACGCCCGGTTCACTCGGCAGAGGCGTCGATCTGCCAGTAGCTTCTGCGCACCTCCGGGTCCCGGAGACATTCCTCATACCCGCCGTCGGCAATGATTTTGCCATCATGCATGACGGTGAGTCTCTCCAGGAAATCTTCCACCTGGGAAATTTTGTGCTCCACAATCAGTATCGTTTGCTTGCCCACGCGCTTCCTCAGCACCCCCAGGACCTCTTTGATTTCCGATTCGCCCAGCCCCGCCAGAGGTTCGTCCAGCAGCAACACCTCGGGCTCGGCCAGGATGGCCATGGCAATCTCCAGCCGTCTCTTCTCACCCAGGCTGAGATGCCTCACCTGTCTGTCGGACACATCCTGAAGGTCGAAGGTTTCCAGGGATTCGGCGATTTTTTCTTCTTGGCGGTATCGCTTGCAGGTGGTCAGGAGCAGGGAAAGCAGCGACGATTTTTTATGCGCCCTGAAAAAGGACAGGACCAGGTTATCGATCACCTTGAGATTGTCGAAAGTGGAGGTCAGCTGAAAGGTTCGCATCATCCCCATGGCCACCCGCTTTTGCGGCGACACGTGGGTGACGTCTTCCCCTTTATATAGGATGGTCCCCTCATCGGGCGGGTAATACCCGGTAATGAGGTTGAAGAAGGTGGTTTTCCCGGCCCCGTTTGACCCAATGATCCCCGCCACTTCGTTTTCACGCAGCAAATAATTAACGCGGTCAACGGCGATCAATTCGCCGAATCGTTTGGTGACATTTTCGGTTCTGATGATTTCCGCACCCGCATCCGCGCTCACAGCCTGCCCCTTTCCTGGGTTCCGCCCCGGTGTGAGGATGTTACAGACACCGGGGCGGAGAAAGGTTTAATAACCCAGAGACTTCAGAGTCGGCATCACCGAATCGCCGCCCTGGTAGCCTACGACCTTAAAGAGATCCCATTCGTGTTTCTGCTCGCCGGGACCTTTTCCCTTGACCAAGAAGGCAGCGTACTTGTATACCGCCGCATGATCCTCGCGCCATCTGGCAGCACCTTTGACCGTCTTGAACTCGCCTTTATTCGCCATCAGAGCTGCGGACACCTTTTTCGGCTCAAAGGACCCGGCAGCCTGAAACCCCCTGAACATCTCCATGTATGCGACATAAGCAATGGTTGCATAGGCATCGGGAGGCCTCTTGTATTTTGACCGATACAGATCGGTAAACTCCTTGGCGCTTTTTGCCAATTCCTTGTCTTCGAAGCCGCTCAGGTCATAGTAAAAATAATGCATCGAGTAGACGCCCTCCAGCGCCTCGGGGGGAATGCCCTTGGCGACCACGTTCGTGATGAAGGCATTGAAAATGGTCATTTCCTTGTTGAGTCCCATCTGCTGGACCTGTTTCAAGAGCGCCACGGCATCGGCCGCAAATTGCGCGGAGATGAAAACATCCGGCTTTGCCGCCCGAACTTTCTGTAAAACGGTCGTGTAGTCACTGGTTCCCAACGAAACCTCGTCATACCCGACGATCTCGGCGCCGAATTCCTTGGCGGCAGCAGTGGCACCGTCCCGCATGTCCCATCCCCAGCTATCGGCGCGGGCTAAGAAGAAAATACGCTTCTTGCCCAGCGTTTTGACGGCCGCCTGGCCGGCCATGTATCCAACCGTCCAGGGGCTGAATGCCGCAGCGAAGGTGGAATCGGCCAGCTTGCCCTTCAAGAAAGCTTCCTTGGCCATGACGCAAACAGGAAAATAGGGCATCGGCTCTTTGGTCGCCATGGCATTGATGGCGTACGCGAGCGGAGCCCAGGTCTGACCGCCCACGCCCTTAACCCCTTCTGAAACCATGTAACGGTAGCGTCGGACGCCCACATCCTGCTTGGCTTCGTCATCGGCGACAACGCCTTCCACCTTTACATTACCCCAGGGCATTTTGAGTCCGCCCTTTTCATTGATGACATCCACCGCCAGCAGCGCACCTTCCTTCTGGGTTTCCGCCACCGCCGCAAACGTGCCGGTGAGCGGAAGCAGGATACCGACCTTTATTTTGTCGGGATTGGCCGCCAGGGTGTTCCCGGAATTAAAAACGCCGCAAAATACGAAAATAGAAAGTAGAACCAGAAACTTTTTCATTTGTACCTCCTCTTGAATATGCTGGATTTCAGATCCTCTATGAAGGGCCTAGATTCTTAATTTATGTAACTTTTCATCACCTCCTTGTAGAATATTCTGGTGCCCGAAACACCATTAACCTTGCCCAACGCCCTATGGTAGGAAATCGCTTTTTGGTATTGCGAGTATAATGGGAAGGCGATGGTGTGTCAAGGAAATTTGAGCACAATGTGGATGTTCTATGAGGCGGACAAGGAGTGTTTTCAACGGTTTGGGGAGACCCGTCAAGCGTTTTGAGGTTCACCCGGGCACACCGGTTCCTTCCGTCCCGTATTCCTGGTCTTTACGATCGGATGTAAGAGTCCCGGGGATAGTCGGGGTCACGATAGAGGTGACCATAACCGAGAGAAAACATGAATACTCTTGGGTTTTTCAAAATTAATGACTTCAGGAAGTTATCTTTCAATTAGGTTATCAATCGATCCGCAAAACTTTAGCTCCGCGGATTTTTTTTTGCTTAAGTTCCCTCAAAGCTTGGTTGGCCTCTTCCAGTCGAAACTCTTGAACTTGTGGCCGAAGCGGAATTTTAGCCGCCAATTGCAAAAACTCGCTCACGTCATTTCTATCCACGTTGGCTACGCTCTTTATCTCTTTTTCCTGCCAGAGATGTTGAGCGTAATCTAATTTTAAAAGAAATTCTTTGTCAATTTCTTCTTTGCGAATGGCATTGATAACCAATCTTCCGCCTTTTTCCAGATTTTTCATACCCTCCACGATCGGCTTCCATGCGGGGGTGGTGTCTATTGCGCAGTTCAATTTTTCTGGCGAATCGTCTTCCATCTCACCAGCCCAAAAAGCTCCAAGTTCCCTGGCAAAATTCCTTTCTCTTTCGGTCCGGGCAAAAACGAAAATTTTGGAGTTCGGATACTTGTGCTTGGCCAGCTGGATCACCAGGTGGGCGGAAGCGCCGAACCCGATGAGTCCAAGATTTTTTCCGGCTTCCATTCCCGTTAACCGGAGGGATCGGTAACCGATCGCTCCGGCACATAGAAGGGGCGCTGCTTCCAGGTCGGAAAAGACCTCCGGAATGGCATAGGCAAATTCTTCCCGGATAGCCGTATATTGGGCATAGCCTCCATCCATATCCCTGCCCGTAGCCTTGAATTCAGGGCATAAATTCTCATTCCCTCCGAGGCAAAACTGGCATTTTCCGCAGGTGGAGCCTATCCAGCCGATACCCACACGATCTCCCATCCTGAATTTAATTGCTCTGCTTCCCGCTTCTTCCACTCTGCCGACAATTTGATGGCCCAAAACAACCGGAAGTCGGGGTGGAGGAGTCCTCCCCTCAATCTCATCCAATTCCGTGTGGCAAATGCCGCAGGCCGAGACTCTTACCAAAATCTCTTTTTCTTTCGGGGTTGGATCGGGTAAATCCATAAGTTCCAGAGGATTTTGTTTTTCTTCCAGGTTATAGATCTGCTTTAACACCATGGCTTTCATGTCGGCTGCACTCCTTTTTCATCGGAACAGGAATATATTTTATTCTCCGCACAAAAGAAAAAAGCCAACACGTTTAAAAAATAAAAGTGTTGGCTTTTCCAAGCGCCACCCTCTTCGATAAAAGAATTAATTTAAAACTTTAAGCCACCCGATCCATCCACCCGTACGGATCTTTGATTTTTCCGTATTGAATGCCCAGGATAAAATCGTAGAGCTTTTTGGCAAGGGGGCCTACTTTTCCACCATTGACCAGGTAGGTTTTCCCCCGGTAGGCAAGTTTGCCTACCGGAGAGATTACCGCTGCTGTTCCGGCGGCAAATATTTCCTGCAACGTTCCGGATTCCATGGCGAAAATCACTTCATCCAGGCTAATTTTCCGTTCCGAGACCTTCAATTCCCAATTGCGAGCGATGTGCAAAACGGAATCCCGGGTGACTCCCGGTAAAATCGTTCCATCCAAAGAAGGAGTGATCAATTCATCACCGAGGTAAAAGAAAATATTACTGGTGCCCACTTCTTCGGCGTATTTGCGCTCAATGGCGTCCAGCCAGAGCACCTGGGTATATCCCAGTTCATGGGCTTCCTCTGCGGCCAATAAGCTGGCAGCATAGTTGGCCAACGTTTTAGCTTCTCCCAATCCCCCGCGGGCGGCCCGGATGTATTTTTCGCCAACATAAATATCCACCGGATTAAATCCCTGGGGGTAATACGTACCCACCGGCCCCAGGATGATATAAAAAAGATATTTCTTGGAGAGCTGAACCCCCAGAGCTGCTTCGACAGCAATCATGTTGGGGCGGATATAAAGGGAGGTCCCCGGCGCAGAAGGAACCCATTCTTTTTCCAGGCGAATGAGCTGCCGAGTCGCCTCCAGGGCAAATTCTACCTCCAGCTCTGGCATGCAGAGTCGCCTGGCCGAACGATTCATCCTTTCATAATTCATCCGCGGACGAAAAAGATAAATCTCTCCTTGGGGCCAGCGATAGGCTTTCAGGCCTTCAAAAACTTCCTGCCCGTAATGTAAAACCAATGCTGCCGGGTCTAAGGCAAGAGGATGGTAAGGCTCGATCCGTGGATTTTTCCAACCTTCTCCCTGTTGATAATCCATTAAAAACATGTGATCGGTTAAAAGCTTGCCGAAGCCCAATTCCGCATTCGGGGCCGGCTTCTTTTTTAATTGTTCAGGCGAAGCCTTGGTAATTGGAATTTCCGCCATAGATAGCACTCCCTTTTTTTATTAGTAAAAATGCTAAAAGTTCTTATACCATAAACGACATTTGAAAGGAAGGGGCAAAAAGATTATAACCCTTTTACGGCGGGCAAGAAAAGGTACGGTCATTCTCCGTGTGCTCTGCGGTGAATTGTTTTGTTTTTTTTAAAGAACTCTGGCCAGGGTCATTACGTCCACCCGTTTCGCTCCTGCTTTTAACAAGGCTTTTGAGCATTCCTGCACCGTCGCCCCAGTGGTGAAGACATCGTCGATGAGCAGGATTCGTTTGCCAGAAATGATCGCTGATTTTTTCACGGCAAAGGCACCGCGGATATTCTTTTTTCGTTCGGGACCGGAGAGTTCGGTTTGGGGTTGGGTATGGCGGATGCGCTGTAACGCCGTGAAATCGAGGGGAATCGAATGAACCCGGCTAATGCGGCGGGCCAAAAGCAGGGATTGATTAAAACCACGCTTCCTAAGGCGTTGGGGGTGAAGGGGAACAGAAAGGATGAGATCGAATTCTGAAAAAGTGAATTCAGGATCCTCGTATTCCGCCAGGAGGATGCCCAGCGGTTTGGCCAAACGGGAAATTCCCCGGAACTTGAAACGGGAGATAACCTCGGCCATCAACCCTTCATAAGGACCGATGGATCTCGCCTTGGTGAAATCCCAGTGTTCCGTGAGACACCCGGAACACAAGTGATCTTCGCCCATGGCTGTATTAAAACCCAGACCGCAACGAGGGCAATAAGGGTGAGAGAAAAATTTAATTTGCGAGAGACAAGAAGGGCAAGGCCGGCCAAGAGAGTTTTCATCCAGGATTTTTCCGCAAAGAGGGCATTGGGAGGGGAAAAAGAAGTCAACCAGAGCGCGCCAGAAAGGACCCATGCTTATATATTTACGGGATACGTATAAAAAGGGATGGCTGGCATCGATTTAGAGATTTCTGGGAGTTTGACGGTAAAGGTCCCCCAGCCATGGCATTGTTCGCAGAATCCTGACCATTCCCGCTGGGCCTTTCCGCAGGCCGAACAGGTATAGGAAGGGAGAGAGTATTTTTGGACCTCGAAGGCTTTTTCGTAGGCTTCGATGGCCCGCTGGAAATCTCCGCGGCGGTGGTAAGCCTGGCCCATGAGGATGTACAGTTCCGCAAAAGGTACCCCGGTCGACTCTAAATCCCGGAGTTGTTCCAGCGCCTCATCAATCATTTCTAAACGAATTAGCAACCGGCTATAAAAAAAACGCATGATGCTGTCTTCCGGGCGTTTTCTGAGATAATCAAGATAAAGGGTAAAAATTTTTTTGGGGCTGGCTTGGGAAAGATAGAAAGATTCCAGCCGTTCCAAAAAAATCGGATTCCAGGAGGATTCCAAGGCCTTTATCCAGATCTGGCTGGCTTCATCAGGCGAACCCTGGCGCTGGAGAACATCTCCCAAAGACACGTAGGCCGGATAGAATTCCCGGTCTTCGCGGATGATTTCCCGCAAAGCTTTCTCCGCCTCTTTAAACTTTCCCTTTTGAGCCAGTTCTTCCCCAAACCTATATTCCAAGCCGAGCATGACTTTTTTTTCTACTAAGGCGTTTTCTTTTTCTTTCGTATATTTAACCAGGTTCTTCTGGGTCTCATAGGCTTCCGGCCAATTGCCTTGCAGAATATAAAGCTCCCTTTTTTTGCGCAAAGCCTCGCGATTTTCGGGGTCCCGCTCGAGGATATGATCCAGGGTTTCAAGAGCCAAAATATATTCCTGGCGGGCAAGGTAGTTTTTTTGAAGGTCGAAAAGAAGTTCCAGATTTTCGGGGTCAATCGCCTTCGCCCGGAGGAGAATATCGATGGCCTGGTCAGGTTCCCCTTCGAGCGAGTGGAGATTGGCCAAGGATAGATAGGAGGGTAAATGCTGTGAGTTTTTTTCAATGATCATGGCCAAAATGTCTTTGGCCTTATGAACGTTTCCCTTCATCATCTGTTCCAGACCATCACTGTATCGCTCCTGAATAAGCTCTTCCTTCTTCTGTCGTTTAGAGGAGCGCCAAAGATCGAAGGCCCGCTTGGTATCGACGAATAGGGTGACTAAAAAAACAAAAAAAGCACCGATGAAAAAAGCACCAAAAGCGATCAAAGCCGGGGATATGGATATGGAACGATCATGGTACAAGGTAAATTCGATTACTTCCGGGTTAAGGAAGAAGAGGTAGCCGAAAACAATGATGACGAGGATAAAAATAAAGAAATGGACGCGGGAGAACATAATGGGCTCCTTCTACTTGTGGTACGGCTCCCCCCGGAGAAGGGTAAAAGCCCGATATATTTGTTCCAAGAGAAGCATTCTGGCCATGCTGTGCACTAGGGTCATCGGAGAAAGCGCAAGGCGAAAATCAGCTTCTTTCTTCAGCGAATCGTCCAGCCCATAAGGACCCCCCAGAATAAAGGAAATTTTTTTCCTGCTATTTTTCTCCAAAAAAAGGGCAAAAGCTTCGGAGGAAAGGAATTTTCCCCGTTCATCCAAAACTACCGTAAACCCGGCAGGGGATAGTTTTTCCCGGATCCTTAGCCCTTCTTGATGGATGATATATTCCCTTTTGCCCTTTCCAGGGATTCTTTCTTCCGGGACCACAATCAACCGCAAGTCGGCATAACGACGGATCCTTTCGCCATAGACCGTGCACCCATCCCGGATAAATGGTTCCGTAATCCGGCCAATGGCAATAAGGGTCAGCTGCAATTATTTCCTCAGGGACCTGGCCTTGGTACTTTCCGTTTCGGCGGCAAATCAATTTTCGGAGCGTCAAACCAGAGTCTTTCCAA
Organism: Deltaproteobacteria bacterium; assembly: GCA_030654105.1. Classification (NCBI taxonomy): domain Bacteria; kingdom Pseudomonadati; phylum Myxococcota; class Myxococcia; species Deltaproteobacteria bacterium. Next base: position 9,475 of record JAURYC010000252.1, on the reverse strand, counting down.
ATCGTAAAATTCCCGCACCGGATGGTAAAAGATATGAATAACCACTTCCCCATAATCCAGAAGAACCCAGCGTCCTTCGCGCTTCCCTTCTATGCCCAAAGGGAAAAGACCTTTTTCGGCCAATTTTCCTTCGATATGGGAGGCAATGGCCTGGACCTGGCGGTCAGAATTCCCGCTACAAATCACAAAGTAATCGGTGAATGAAGAAAGGTTTTGAATCGACAGGATGACCAGGGCGATGGCTTTATGGTCCAACGCCGCCCGAGCGCAGAGGAAAGCTTTTTCTTTAGAACTTGAAGGGTTCAACCTACCGATTCGCTATCCTTCGTATGATAGAGTTTATTCCTGTAAATAAATTCTTCTACCGCGTGAGGCAGGAGATATTTCACCGAACGCCCTTTTTGGAAATTTTCCCGGATTTTTGTAGAGGAAATATCCAAAGCCGTAATCTCCTTCGGAAATACACCATATCCGGAACGGTGGATGTATCCAGTTTTCTGCTCATCATAACAAAAATATCTTGCCAATTCAACCGGAAGATGCTCCGCCGAGAATTTTTTTTCAAAGCCCGGCCGGGTCATAATGATGAAATGGCAGAGTTCGAAAAGGTCGGTGTATTGTTTCCAGGTATTGACCTCCAGGAAAGCATCCAAGCCGAGAATAAAATAGAGATCCGTTTGCGGTCCGAATTGCTGGCGGAAATGGCCAACCGTCTCCACTGAATAAGATTTCCCCTGCCGATTGAGTTCCACCTCCGAGAGGAAAAAGTGCGCATTGCCCGCAAGGGCCAACTGAGCCATTTCCACTCGTAAGGAAGCAGAAAGAATCTCATCTGTCTTTTTGTGCGGAGGATAGGCTGAAGGAATAAAAATGATCCGGTCGAGTTGAAAGGACTCGTAAATCTCCTCGGCCGAACGAAGGTGGCCAAAATGAATGGGGTTGAAGGTTCCTCCGAAAAGCCCGATTTTCTTCATAGGCGGATCTGCCCGGACCCGTAAACAATAAATTTCGAGGTGGTCAAGTCCTCCACCCCCATAGGACCGAAGGCGTGAAGTTTCGTGGTACTGATCCCAATCTCCGCCCCCAATCCCAGCTGGTATCCATCGCTGAAGCGAGTGGAAGCATTGACCAACACTGTCGAAGATGGAACCTCTTGGATAAACCTCTGGGAGTTGGAGTAATCCTGAGTAACGATGGAATCCGTATGGGAAGAACCGTATTGAATAATGTGGCCGATGGCTTCATCCAGCCCAGCCACTACCCGCACGGCCAGGATTAAATCCAGGAACTCCTTACCCCAATCGCCCTTTCTGGCCGCTTTTATAGAAGGAAGAAAACGCTTTGCCTCGGGACATCCCCGAAGTTCCACACCAGCAGTTATGAACTTTTCAGCCATCCTGGGCAGGAATTGCGGGGCAATATCCCTGTGAACCAAAAGCGTTTCCATAGCGTTGCAGACACCCGGACGCTGGACTTTGGCGTTGAAACAGATGGACTCAGCCATGGCCAGGGCGGCAGAAGCATCCACAAATATATGGCAAACGCCTTTGTAATGTTTGATCACCGGGATTTTGGAATGGGAGACGACAAAACGAATCAGGTCTTCCCCGCCCCGCGGAATGATCAGGTCGATGTATTCTTCTAACTGGAGCATCTCTTCTACGGCTCGGCGGGAAACGGTGGGGATTACCTGGATGGCTGCGGGGGGGATTCCATGGTGTTTCCCGACGGCCTGCAGGATTGCGGCGATGGCCAAGTTGGAGTGAATGGCTTCGGAACCGCCCCGCAGGATGACGGCATTGCCGGCCTTCAGGCAAAGACCGGCGGCATCCGAGGTAACGTTCGGTCGGGATTCGTAAATGATCCCAATGACTCCTAGGGGGATCCGCATCTTTCCCACCCAGAGGCCATTGGGTCGCTTCCACATCTTGCTCACTTGGCCGACCGGATCTGGAAGCAGAGCCACTTCCTGCAAGCTTTCAGCCATTTCTTGGATGACCCCATCACTGAGGGTCAAACGGTCAATCAGCGCTGAAGAAAGCCCGGCTTTCCGGGCAGAAGTTAAATCGCTGGCGTTGGCCTTTTTCAATTGGGGAGCTGAGCAGATCAACTCTTCCGCCATCTCTTTCAGGGCCGAATTCTTGGTCGAAGTGGAAAGGTTGGCCAATAAATGACTGGCTTCCCGGGCTTGCCGGGCCATCTCGCGCATTTCATCTTTCAAAGCCATTCTTTACTCCGTAAAATCTGCAATCAGAGATCTGCAATCCGCAATTCGTTAAAGTATCACCAGGTCATCCCGATGGATGATCTCGTCGCCGTATTTATAGCCGAGCTTGTTTTCTACCTCGGTGGTTTTTAATCCTTTGATCTTGTTAATTTCAGCGGATCCATAGTTGGATAATCCTTTGGCAAACTCCTGTTTCTGAAGGTCGACGAGGACGACCGGATCCCCCAGGCTAAATTCCCCTTCCGCTGCCAGGACTCCGGAAGGAAGTAAACTCTTCCCTTTTTGCAGGATGGCTTTCTTGGCGCCGTCGTCCACAATGATCCTTCCTTGCGGCTCCAAAGTGAAAGCGATCCAATGTTTACGGCTGTTAAGTTTATTGACTTCGGAGGTAAATAGGGTTCCCACGTCTTCGGCCTGAAAGATCCTTTCCAGGATCCCCTCCACCATGCCGTTGGCTAAAATCATTGGAACGCCGAAGAGAGCGGCCTTGCGAGCCGCCTGTAATTTGGTCACCATGCCGCCAATGCTGATGGGACTCAGGGTTCCGGAGGCCTTCTTTTCCATTTCCGGCGTGACTTGACGAACCAAGGGAATGAGTTTGGCGTTCTTAGACAGGCGCGGATCCCGGTCGTAGAGGCCGTCAATATCGCTTAAGATAATCAGCAGGTCGGCGTTGACCAGGCTGGTCACCAATGCCGAGAGGTTATCATTGTCCCCGAATTTAATTTCCTCCACAACGACGGTATCATTTTCGTTGATGATCGGAATCACCCCCAACCCTAAGAGGGTAAGAAGAGTATTGCGGGCGTTCAGGTAGCGTCTCCGGTTGGAAAGGTCATCGCGGGTGAGGAGAACCTGGGCCACTTTTTCTCCATAGCACGTAAAAGCGCGTTCATAATTCCACATCAGGGCACTTTGGCCGATGGCCGCCGCAGCCTGTTTCTGGGGGATGGTTTTGGGTTTTTCCAGGAGCCCGAGTCGGGCCATACCGGCGGCGATCGCTCCGGAAGAAACGATAACCATTTCGTAACCCTTTTTTTTCGCGGCACTGAGTTCCCGGGCCAACCGATCGAAAACGGCCTGGCTAAGGGATTTTCCCTTGGCCGTGAGAACCTGGCTACCCACTTTCAGAACGATCCGGTGAACCTTGTTCATTATGGTTTTACGGGTCATTCTTGCTTATCCTCTTTTAACCGTTGGGTGAGAGCCTTGGATAAAGATGCCAGGAGCCTGGGCAGGCCTTCTCCAGTCAAGGCAGAGATGGGATGAACTTCCTTTTTGATCTTTTTAAAGTAACGTCGGACCTCTATAAGATTCTGGCGGGCTTCGGGTACATCAATTTTATTCAAGGCGACAACTTGTGGTTTAGCCGCCAGCCTCGGGCTAAAAAGGGAAAGTTCCTGATTCAGGGCCAAATAATCCTCTAGGGGGTCACGCTGGCTAGTGCCGGAGATGTCTAATAAGTGGAGGAGAAGAGATGTTCGTTCTATATGGCGGAGAAACCTCAAACCCAAACCTGCCCCTTCGTGGGCCCCGGTGATAATCCCGGGGATGTCCGCCACTACCATGGGCTTATGATCGCCGAAAGTGACCACTCCTAAATGGGGAACCAGAGTCGTGAAGGGATAATCGGCAATTTTGGGGCGGACGGCAGAGATCTTAGAAATGAGGGTAGACTTCCCCGCATTGGGGAAGCCGACGATGCCCACATCGGCCATCAATTTCAATTCAAGAAGGAGCCATCGTTCTTCTCCCGTTTGCCCGAGTTCAGCGTGGCGGGGAGCTTGAAGGGTAGGGGTAGCAAAATGCGCATTGCCCCGGCCACCCCAACCCCCTGGGGCCACAATAAAGGTTTCTCCCTTTTTTGTAAAATCGCTGAGGATTTCTCCGCTGGCGGCATCGCGGACGATTGTTCCTACTGGAACGGGAAGGATGAGGGGAGGAGCGCTGCGCCCTTCCTGATTTTTTCCTTTACCGTGCTGGCCTCGTTTGGCGTGGTAATGCTGCTGGTAGCGAAAATCGAGAAGCGTGGTGATCTGGCTATCAGCCTTTAAGATCACGTCTCCGCCTTTTCCCCCGTCGCCGCCGTTGGGTCCTCCACGGGGGACATGTTTTTCACGGCGAAAGCTAAGGCAACCGTTTCCTCCGTCTCCAGCTTTGACGAAGATTTTCGCTTCATCAACAAATTTGATCGGTCAAACTCCCAAGACACGTAACACCCGTTAAATTTCCCCTGCCAGCAAAGTTACCTTATACTTGGATCCCTTCGGCCGGGAGGGCGTATACGCTGACTTTCTTTCGTTCTCTATCGAGTCGCTCAAAGGTGACAACGCCATCAATCTTCGCGAAAAGGGTGAAATCTTTCCCCATCCCCACATTGACACCCGCATGGATACGGGTACCGTGTTGCCGAACCAGGATCGATCCGGCATGAACTTTTTGTCCGCCGAAACGTTTCACTCCTAACCTTTGACTGGCGCTGTCTCTCCCGTTCCTTGAGCTTCCCTGTCCTTTTTTATGAGCCATGCTTCCTCCAAGAAACCCTTGCACTCCAAGGGTTACTGCACATTGATTTCTTTAATTTTCAGGGTAGTGAAGGATTGACGATGCCCTTTTCTCCGGGCATATCCTTTACGGCGTTTCATCTTGAAGACGATCACTTTCTTGGCTCTTTGCTGTCCCAGGATCTCCCCAACAATTTTGACGTTGGGAAGTAAAGGTTTCCCGGCAAAGACTTTCTCTCCTTCCGCGTACCAAAGAACGTCTTTGAGTTCCACTGCATCGCCAGTCTTACCTTCCATTTTTTCCACCCGGATCGTATCCCCCGGGGAAATTTTGTACTGCTTACCACCCGTACGGATTATTGCGTACACAGGATCCTCCAAATTTTTGAATTCATTCAGGCACCAATGGCTATCAACTGTAAATCAAAAAAATATGTACCCCTTACCGCTTAGATCGTTGGTTCCATTGCCGAAATCAAAAATCTAAACGGGCTTAGCCGTCCCTATGAGCTTGCTGCTTTTAAGAGCATAAAAATTTAATTAACTATTATAAAATTTCTGATTCCTTTTTGTCAAAGGAAAACTGCCCATTGCTGCTGTTAATTTCAAATTGTTCCAGGTGATAGTCGCTTTTGCCTCTGACAACGATTCTTTTGCTAAATCGCTTTTCTATTTTTTCTATCTCACAACGGGCCTCATCATACATGAAATTAGCTACATTGGGGTGAACATTTACCAGAATATTCCCCCCGCGCAGGTCGCGAATATCCCGCTGAATTTCCCGAAGAATCTCCTGGCAGATGGTCGAGCGAGATTTAAGGAAACCCCGACCTTCGCAGTAAAAGCATCTCTCGCTGAGAATCCGTCCCAAGCTTTCCCGGGTGCGTTTACGGGTCATTTCCACCAGTCCCAGTTCGGAGATTTTCAGAATATTGGTTTTACTCTTGTCTTTTTTTAGGGCCTCCATAAGAGCCTGAAAAACCTTCTCCCGACTGGACTCTTTTTCCATATCGATGAAATCAATGATGATGATCCCGCCGATGTTGCGCAACCGAAGCTGGTAAGCAATCTCTTTAACCGCTTCCATGTTGGTTTTTAGGATCGTATCCTCTAAATTCCTTTTGCCCACATAACGCCCGGTATTCACGTCGATAACGGTCAAAGCTTCGGTCATTTCGATGACGATATAACCGCCAGATTTAAGCCAGACTCTTCGGCCCAAGGCCCGGCTGATTTCCATTTCGATCCCAAAAAAATCGAAGAGGGGCTCTTCCTTATCGTAGAGTTCAATGGAAGATTTCAGTTGGGGCATGAAAGTCTCGCAAAAATCCTGGATTTCTCGGAATTCCTCTTCCGAATCGATTACGGCACGCTCCACATCCAGGGTGAATAAATCCCGGATGACCCGCAGCGTAATATCCAGGTCTTTGTGCAGCAGGCTAGGCACTGGGCTCGTGGCTTTGCGTTTCTGGATGTTGTTCCACATTTTCAGGAGAAAATCCATATCCTGGCGCAGTTCAGCCTCCCCTTTCCCTTCGGAAGCCGTGCGCACGATTAATCCGCAACCGGCGGGTTTAATGCGCTGGATAATCTCCCGGAGGCGTCGCCGTTCGGCTTCGTTTTCGATCCGGCGGGATACGCCAACTTGGTCCACCATGGGCATAAGAACCAAATGGCGCCCAGGAAGGGAAATGTGGGAAGTAATCCGGGCTCCCTTCGAGCCTAAAGGCTCTTTGGAAACTTGGACAAGAACTTCTTGCCCTTCATGCAATAGGTCTTCAATTTGGAACGGAGTGTTCAGGTCCAATATATCTTCATCTTCACTGCTCGGAATTCCGTTGGCGTCGTCCTCTTGGGCCCGCATCATGAGTTCCAAATCGTCGAAGCCCTGATGGACGTCGGTGACGTACAGGAAGGCCGCTTTATCCAATTCGATATCCACAAAGGCCGCTTGCATGCCTGGAAGCACTCGGACGACCCGGCCTTTGTAAATGTTCCCGCTAATCCCTTGATCCGAGTTGCGCTCCAGATACATTTCTACGAGAACGCCGTTCTCTAAAAGGGCAACTCGAGTTTCCCCAGAATTAACATTGATCAGAATTTCGTTAGCCATGGGTCTGATTCCCTGAACTCTGCTTGGAGTTTTTGTACGATCATTGTAGGCCTCTTCTCTTTAGGCCACCCGAAGATAAAATCCAGAATTTTCTCCGGTCGGATCGTTCCCCCTTCCCCAGAACGAATCCTCATCTGCAAAGTAACCTTGTCCACCCAATCGATGGATTCCACCAACTTTTTCAGGTCGAAAGATTTGTTTTTTTGGGCCTCCCAAGCCACTATTTTTTCTTCCCGGTGGAAGAGTTCAATTTTTTCTTCCCGAAGCTCACCAGGATCTGAAAAGCGGATTAAGTACAAATTATTAATAATACTAACAAAAACAGAAGGAGATTTCAATAAAATTTCTTTCGTTTCTAAGAATTTAATGCCAGGCGGGAGGACATTGTTCATGCGTAAAGTAATCTCCTGGGGATGGATGTCGCCCTGAATTTGGAAATCCAAAAATTCCGCCCAACTTTCATACCCGACGGGGAGGGGAGGGCCAAAAGAAACCCGGGGTAAGGGATGGAATCCCTGAGAAAAGGCCAATGGAATCCGGGCCCGGCGGAAAGCTCGGGTCAACAACCGAGTGAGATCGAGATGGCCCAAAAACTTCATTGCACCAAATTTAGCATAATGCGAGCGAAAGCGGTGAATCGGGGGGGGAGGGATTTTTGTTTTTTGGGCTCGAAAAGCTTCTTGAGATCGATCCTCATTCTTATCGGCTAAGCGGTTATGGAAAAGTTCAACTCCATAGCAAACCCCGCAGCCGGTGCAAGAGGCCTCACGACAATCAACAGTGGCTACCCCCTGAAAGGCTTTGTGGCGTTCTTCCCGAAGAAACCGCTTACTCACTCTCGAATCCAGATGGTCCCAGGGCAAAATTTCATCCAATTCCCGCAGGCGCTGGGCGAAAAAGGAGGGCTCGAGGTTAGTCCGGGCAAAAGCTTTTTCCCACCGTTCCCAACAAAAATGATCTCCCCAACCATCCAATCGACAACCCAATTGGTAAGCCATTTCCAGAGTACGCCCCAACCTGCGGTCGCCACGAGCAAAGACTCCTTCCAGGAGGCTCAGGGGAGGATCCACCCATTTTAAACGTAGTCCATGCCGCTCCAAGTTTTTCCGCAAAAATTTCTGCTTCTGCGCGATTTCGGTCATAGATAGCTGAGGTTCCCATTGGAAGGGGGTATGGGCTTTGGGAATGAAAGTGGATATGCTGATGTTAATTCGCGCGGAACCCTTGGCGCGTCGCGCCTCTGCCAGAGCCCTGCGGCATAGAGCAACGATTCCCTGCAGGTCTTCCTCTGTTTCCGTAGGAAGGCCGATCATAAAATAAAGTTTCACTAACTGCCAGTTGGCCGAAAAAACAGCATGGATACTGGCCAGGAGGTCTTCCTCTGTGTTGCCCTTGTTGATAACTTGGCGAAGGCGGGTTGTTCCGGCTTCGGGAGCCAAGGTAAATCCAGTCTTGCGTACTTCCCTAATTTTTTGGATAAGAGAAGGCTTGAGGGTTTCTACGCGGAGGGAGGGAAGGGAAACAGCCACCCGCTCATTACGGTATTGATCGATAACGTTCGTGAGCAAAGGCTCGAGGCAGGAATAATCTCCTGTGCTCAGGGAAAGGAGGGAGACTTCATCATGGCCGGTGTTTTTCAGACCTTCTTCAATGAGTTGGCAAATTTTTTGGAAGGAACGCTCTCTCACGGGGCGGTAGATCATGCCAGCCTGGCAGAAACGGCACCCGCGAGTGCAGCCTCGGGCAATTTCGATGTTCAGGCGATCGTGGATAATTTCCATGAAAGGCAGAATGGGATGCTGAGGAAAATCCCCCTTATTCAAATCTGGAAGGATGCGACGGGAAACCGTTGCATAATTCTCTGCCAGCGGGATGATGCGCTCGACCCTCCCATCTGAACGGTATTCCACCCGGAAAAAAGAAGGGATGTAAACCGACTCAATCCGGGAGAGCCTGGTCAAAAGGTTGGCCCGGGATTCAGCCTTCTCGCGGGAAGAGATAATTGCGCGGCTGATTTCTAAGACCACTTCTTCCCCATCCCCCAGGACAAAGGCATCAAAAAAATCGGCCAACGGTTCCGGATTCAGGGCGCAGGGCCCCCCTCCGATAATGAGCGGGTCTTTTTCTCCCCGTTCAGTAGAGCGGAGAGGGATTCCAGAGAGGTCTAAAATGTTCAAGACACCGGTATAGTTGAGCTCATACTGTAAGGAGAAGCCGATAACGTCAAACTCCTTCAAGGGAACAGAGGATTCCAGGGATGTTAAAGGAAGGTCCTTATCCCGGAGAAGCTTTTCCATATCAGGCCAGGGAGCAAAAACCCGCTCACAGGCAATCTCTGGGTCCTGGTTGAGGATGTGATAAAGGATCTGAAAACCGAGGTGGGACATGCCGACTTCATAAACATCCGGGAAGGCCAAGGCAAACTTCAGCCGGGTGCTGTCCAGATCTTTGACCACGGAATTGATTTCCCCGCCGATATAGCGTGATGGTTTGGAAACGGAAAGCAGGTCTTCTTTGATCATGATAAAAATATTAACATTCCCCTACGGAGGTGGCAAATGGTTTGTCTTATGCTAAAATTCTTAAAAGCAGTCCCACCCGTGATTGGTTGCGGCTGTCTTACCGTACTGC
>JAURYC010000251.1 GCA_030654105.1 Deltaproteobacteria bacterium | reverse complement strand
GGGGTCAATACCCGCAACACCTAGTACTCATCGTTTACGGCGTGGACTACCAGGGTATCTAATCCTGTTTGCTACCCACGCTTTCGCGTCTCAGCGTCAATATCGGTCCAGGTAGCCGCCTTCGCCACCGGTGTTCCTCCTGATATCTACGGATTTCACTCCTACACCAGGAATTCCACTACCCTCTCCCGTATTCAAGTCTGCCAGTATCCAGTGCACTTCCTGGGTTGAGCCCAGGGCTTTCACAACAGACTTAACAAACCGCCTACACGCGCTTTACGCCCAATAATTCCGAACAACGCTTGCACCCCCCGTATTACCGCGGCTGCTGGCACGGAGTTAGCCGGTGCTTCCTCTGTTGGTACCGTCAAGCCTAAGAGATATTCACCCTTAGGTAGTTCTTCCCAACTGACAGAGCTTTACGATCCGAAGACCTTCCTCACTCACGCGGCGTTGCTGCGTCAGGGTTGCCCCCATTGCGCAAGATTCCTCACTGCTGCCTCCCGTAGGAGTCTGGACCGTATCTCAGTTCCAGTGTGGCTGGCCATCCTCTCAGACCAGCTAACCATCGTTGCCTTGGTAGGCCATTACCCTACCAACTAGCTAATGGTACGCGGGCTCATCTTGGAGCAATAGCTTGCAAGCCTCAGCCATCTTTAATCCCAAAAACCATGGTTTTCAGGATCTTATTAGGTATTAGCACCCCTTTCGAAGTGTTATTCCTAACTCCAGGGTAGATTACCCACGCGTGACTCACCCGTGCGCCACTTTACTCTCCCGATTGCTCAGGATTTCTCGTTCGACTTGCATGTGTTAGGCACGCCGCTAGCGTTCGTTCTGAGCCAGGATCAAACTCTCCAGTTAAATTGTTGGTCAAAGTTTTTTAAAACTTTGGCTTTTAAAACGAAGAATAGACCCAACGACAAGAATTTTGCTATTTAGTTTTCAAAGAACAAGATCTTTTGGAAGAATTTTAATATATAACTAATTTAGAAGGTTGTCAAGGAAAAAATTTAGGAAAAATCTGCTTGAATTTTTCTTTGGAGTAAATTTATTTCCTTAATTATTTATTACTATAAAGTATTTCTTTTTGCTTGTCAACCTAAAAATTATTTTTCCTTCCCTACTCTCTATTTTCCTCTTCCCTTCTTATTTGGCGTATTCCACCGCGCGAATTTCCCGGATGACCGTGACCTTAATCTGACCCGGGTAACTCAATTCGTTTTCTATTTTCCTAGCAATATCTCGGCTCAGCATGCAGGCATCGGCATCGGAGATCTCTTCATTTTCTACAATCACGCGAATTTCCCTTCCGGCTTGAATCGCATAAGCTTTACTAATCCCCGGGAATGAGTAGGCAATTCTTTCCAGGTCTTCCAGCCGTTTTACATAAGTCTCCAACATTTCTCTACGGGCACCCGGCCGCGCTGCGGATAAAGCATCGGCGGCCTGGATCAAAATAGCGATGATGTTCTGGGGTTTTTCATCATCATGGTGGGCGGCAATAGCGTGGATGATATTGTGAGCTTCCCCGTATTTTTTGGCTAAATCGGCCCCGATCAAAGCGTGAGACCCTTCTACCTCATGGTCTATTGCCTTGCCGATGTCGTGTAAAAGCCCTGCTCGTTTGGCTTGTTTTATGTTTACGCCGAGTTCAGAGGCCATCGCTCCAGCAAGAAAGGATACTTCCAAAGAATGCTGAAATACATTCTGAGCAAAGCTGGTACGGAATTTCAACTTTCCAAGCATCTTAATCAACTCTGGATGGATTCCATGGACTCCAACATCAAAAGTCGCTCGTTCTCCGCTCTCCCGAATTTCCTGCTCAATCTCTTGCTCTGCTTTGGCCACGATTTCCTCAATCCGCCCCGGATGGATGCGGCCATCTGTGATTAAGCGTTCGAGGGTGATGCGGGCTATTTCGCGGCGAATGGGGTTGAAGCCTGAAATGATCACGGCTTCGGGAGTATCATCGATGATCAAGTCAACCCCAGTAGCCGCCTCCAATGCTCGGATATTCCTTCCTTCTCTGCCGATAATCCGCCCTTTCATTTCTTCATTGGGGAGGTTGACCACGGTAACAGTCTCCGCGGCGACATAATCCGCAGCATAGCGTTGAATGGCCGAAGTGATGATTTCCTTCGCCCTCTTGTCTGCCAAACTTTGGGTTTCATCTTCGATTTTTTTGATAAGTTTGGCCGATTCATGCCGCATTTCGCTCTCTACAAGCTTCATCAAGCGCTCTTTGGCTTCTTCAGTAGACACTTCCGCAATACGCTCCAGCATCTGTCGTTGCTCTTCGATCATAGCGGAATATTTCTTTTCCTTTTCGTTGATGATCTTTTCTTGCTGAAGCATGGCCTTTTCTCGTTTGGAAAGAGCAGCTTCTTTTTGGTCGAGAAGGTCGACCCTCTTTTCCAAATTCTCTTCTTTCTGGAGCAACCGCTTCTCCATGTTATGGAGTTCTTGCCGCCGCTCCTTGGCCTCTGTTTCCAACTCTGCCCGGGATCGGAAGAAATGATCTTTCGCCTGGATTTCGGCTTCTTTCCGAATGGTTTCGGCTTTTTTCCTGGCTTCCTCGACTGCCTCTTTCGCCCTTTGTTCGGCTAAACGAGACCGAGCAGCTGTTACCTTTTTATGGAGGAGGAAACCGGCACCAAGGCCGATGAGTAAAACGGCCAGCGCCCCCCCTATCACTGGATAAAAGTCCACAATCGAAACTCTCTTTCCTCAAAGGGATGACCCGGGTATTTCTTCACCAGATTATCCCACAAAAAAATCTTGTTTTGATGTTTGATAAATTTTTGGGAAGGGAAAAAGGAAGAAAGCCAGGCTCAAGCGATTTCCAAATCTCTAAAATCTCTCGGCAACCTAAATAAATAAAATGCATAATCTTTTCCCTTCGGGGAAAAGATCTTCTTGTCCATTTTCCATGAATTTATTTGGAATGATCAAAGCCTGTTTTCCTTCAAAAATCTCCCCCTGCTCGCTTTTAAATATCCCCCCGCAAATGCCGTGGGATGCTTTCCTTTTGAACCTAGGTTTTCTAGGTGGGTGCCATATTATTGCTTTTGGCGTTCCTATACTCCTGCGGAATTAGGACAGGCCAGCCACAATAAGAGACAGCTCCCCTTTTTTTCTGTTGGCTCAAAGAATATCGCATCTTCACCAACATTGCAGGGGAAAAAGTACTCAATCCTCCTTGATTGCTGAATGAATCATTTCAATCAACCGACCCGATTTATCTTGGACCGTCCGAGTAAACTCACTTTGCTTTTCCAACACTTCAAAGTAATCATTGGCGATATTCAGGGCAGCCAAAATAGTCGCGTTCAAGGTCGAAATCGTTTTAGCGCCTTCAGTAATTTCCTGGATTTTTTGATTAACGTATTCGCCAATTTTTTTAACCCGCTCTTCCCCTTCATCGCTCTTTACGGTATATTCCCGCCCTAAAATTTCCAAACGAATTGCGTTTTTCATCATCTCAAGCCTGCTTGCTGGGGGAGATAATGTGGTCAATCCGGTTCAGTAAATTTTCTACCTTTTTTTTAGCCGTCTCCCGTTCTTCGGAAAAAAACACAACTTTCTCCCTCAGTCCTTTTAACTCCGTTTCCTTTTGTCCCAGTTTTTCGGCCAAGGCTGTTTTCTCAGTTTTCAGAGAGGCATAGGCTTCCACCAACTGGGTAATCTTTTCCTCCAAAACTCCAAGCGTATCAATTTCTTTGGTCATTTTAATATTTTTTCCCGCAATCTTTTTATGGGCGCTTATCCATAAATATAATGATAAATTTCGATAAAAAAGTCAAGGGATTTCCAAAACAGCGAAAAATGGGTTTCAGGGTTAAAGGATCCAAGGGTTCAAGGGTTTAAAAAATTATCCAGTTTTCAACTTTTCAACCTGCACACTGGATCCCTTCAACCCTGATTATTATGGTTTTAGCTAAGGAATCGTTTAATTAGGGGAAGGAAAAAACCAGTAAAGCCTTTCGCTGACCTTCACTCTTTAGAACGCCCATGGCGGTTGTTGCTGGTAGATTGGTGTCTTTCGTAATGATCCGAGTAATGGCTAATACCTTCAAGGCTTTCTCCAACTCTCCATCGCCCGCCGCGGCCAAGGGCGTTTGTGGGTGAGCAATAAAAGGACCAATGCCGATCATATCAAAGTCCAATTCTCTGAAAAGCTGGATGTCTGCAGCCAGGTCTTCATCGGTTTGTCCTGGAAGTCCCACCATGTTCCCTGAACCCACTTCGTATTCTAACTCCTGCAGAGCCAGCGCAAGGCCTTCAATCTCTTGGCTAATTTGTGACCTGCCCGAAGAGTCTTGAAGAGGTCGGTCGAAGCGGTCTCGTGTTTTAAGAGATAGCGGTCCGCGCCAGCCTTTTTCCAGGCATAGTAATCGGCATACCTCCTTTCTCCGACGGCAAGGGTGATGCTTAGGTTTGTTTGCTCTTTGATATCGCGGATCAGGTCTGATAGACGATCCCGGGTAAACCAGGGGTCCTCTCCTGATTGCAAAACAATTGTTTGCAATCCCTGAGACCGGGCCTTTTTCGCAGCCTGCACAATCTCTGCAGTGGACATCCGGTAACGAACAAGTCTATGGTTATCCCGGCGAAGGCCACGATACAAGCAATTCTGGACGCAGAAGTTGGAAAATTCCACGATCCCCCGAAGGTGGATTTCATCACCAACCCAATTCTGCCGGACCCAGTCAGCCGCCGCCCAAAGGAGCTCATTTTCTTCCCGCTCTTTGGAAGAGAGGAGAAGAAGGATTCCCTTGAAGGAAAGTTCATTCCCCTCCACTCCGGCTCTAATCGTGTGCAAAAATTCTTGACGAACCATAAAAAATCAAAGTTCGGAGTTCGGTGTTTGGAGTTCGGAGTCTTGATTATGAAATCATGCTTTTTCTCCGACCTCTGAACGAATAACTCCGAACTGTTTTTTAAAAGAAAAGGTCCCTCTTCCCCCCTTCAATCTCCAACAAACGTTTGGCCGTCTCTTCCCGAATTTTTTTCAATATGAAATACTTTTGCCACAGAGAACTCAGAGAATTATTCAAATCTAAAGCAGAATGTCGAAAAATGGAAAAAGTAAACTCGCGGCAAGGTGACCTTCGGCCACCTTGCACGCTCGCATTCTCGGGCGGGGCATTAACCCCGCCCTCGACCAAAGGGATGCGGCGCCCCTTTGGAAACCCAGCCATTGGTTCCCCGCAGCAAGCTGCGGGGTATTTATGACTTACTAATCAAAATCCCAATGCCGCAATCCTGAATCTAATTAATCTTTGAATTTGGCTGATTTCGTTTTATTGGGAATCTATGTTTTCTTGCTTAGAATTTCTTTTTCTGTGTTCTCTGTGCCCTCTGGGGCTGAAATTCATTTCTCCTGAGCGAAGACGAACTCATTCACCACCCGTCCGCCTAAGATGTGTTCCACCACGATCTTCCGAGCCTTATCAGGACTGACCTTACCGTAAGTCACCTTTTTTCCCCGGGATCGAAAAATATCCATTAGGGGTTCTTGTTCGCAGAATCCGGCACACCCGCTCTGGATCACGGTTATGTTTTGAGCATTCTGCCGGGCCAATTCATCCTTGATCGCTGCCATGACGGGACGGGCTCCCGCAGCGATGCCGCAGGTTCCCATACCTACCACCACTTTGATGGCCTTCTCGCCATTGCGGAGGTCCATCTCCCTTTGGGTTTTTTCTCTGATTTTTTTCAGTTCTTCGACGTTCACCTCAACACCTCCATAACTTTGGGAAAGGTAGCCGCCCCAATCTTTTTCAATCCGATCTGAATACCCTGCCGCACAAAATCTAATACCGACGGGTCATCCAGGCCGACTGGCCCGAGAATCTCTCGCATCTCCCGGGTCTCCAGGAAGTAAATTTGACCATCCACCCGATGTTCATAAAAGAAGTCCACCTCCGGGTTGCCGGAGATGAGAACGCCCAGGGTTTCCCCCATATCACCCAGTGGAGCCCGGTCAAAATGATCAAGACGAAACCGGGCAATTACCCACGTTCCCTTCCCTTCTTCGGAATGGACCTCCAGATACCCCCCCGTACGCTCGGTAGCCTCCTTGAACAAGGAAAGGCCTAAACCAACTTCCCGGGTTGTTCGTGAAGTGAAGAAGGGATCCATCACTCGCGACAAAACCTCCTGAGAGATTCCCCGGCCGTTGTCTCTCACTTCGATCATCAAAAGATCTTCCGCCAAAGCCTCGCGGATCCTGATATCGACTCGTGTTGCCCCCGCAGCCAGGGAATTCTGGACGATATCCAAAATATGCATGGAGAGGTCTTGCATCTTTTAACGCTCTCCAGAAATTCTCAGCTGATAAAGCCGACCTACCACTTCGAAAGTTGGCAGGTGGGTGCGGAAGATAGGGACCATCTTTTCCACGGCCTTCTCGATCGTGTCCGGATCTGGCTTCGCCCCATTGGCCAGGAGTATCCCCGAAAGGTCGCGCATTACCGCGATGGCTACAATGTTTAGATGCGTCTGCCGGGTCACCCACAGGTCTCCTTCAATGGAATTGGCTAAGACATCGCTCAAAAGATCGGAGGCATACCCGGTTTTGACCTCGGCTTCTACCGGTACGTTCCGGGTCATGAGTTCCCACTCCAAATGTCCTGCTAAATCTTTTAGTTTCATTGATTAATCACCCGTTTTAAAATTGAAAATCCGAATTTCGAATATTGAAATTCAAAATTGCTCTGATTTCGGATTTAAGGTTTTAGATTGATGATTTATAATTTTGATTTTTCAATCTGCCATCTACAATTTTTTCTAACCTGGAGCGGATAACCTCTATTTTTGAATTTTGTGCTTGGAATTTTGAACTTTCGTTTTCATCACATAGAGGCATTCTTTTCCCCGGGCATGGCCTTGAACCACATCCTCGGCAAAAACTAAACAACTGGGACATCCGCAAGCCCCGCAATCGATTCCCGGGAATTTTTTGACCATTTCATCAATGCGGCGCAATTTTTCCATGGCCTTTTTTAGATCCTCATCCAAGCGCATCCCAGGTCTGGGATGCACAGGGCCCATCCAGCGTAAACCCTCCTTGTCCAACGAAACCTTATTTTTCTTATTTCCCGCCCCTTTTCCATTATTCCTTAGCCGTTCTTCTAAATGATATTTGGCCCAAAAGGGGTTCTGGACGGTCAGCGGTCCCCCAAGGCATCCGCCTTGGCAGGCCCAAGCTTCGATAAACCGTACTTCATCCAGCAAGCCGCTCTCCGCCAATTCCAGAATTCTGGCCACGTGGTGGATTCCATCCACAATCAAGGTGGCTGGTAATCCTATCTCCTTGCTTTCTCCACCAGCAATAGCCCACTTCATCCCGGAAATTGTAGTCTCAGGCCATGGAGAGTTATCAGGAACTTCCTTTTTCCGGAGAACTACGACTTTCAATGGGTTATAAAGATCGACCAAGGGGATGGCTCCTGCCAACACTCCTCCTTTGGAAAGTAACCCCTGTACGGCCTCTGCCTAGGCCAGGCAAGGAACGATATAATACAAGCCTTTGGCAAGGTCTCCATTGCCTCCTTTTTTCCAGTTCTGGGCCATGATTTGATAGGTTAGGGATTTAAGAAGTTATACAAGAGGATCGTATAAGAAGACAATTTTTTGACTATCTTCAAGATGCTGGAAAAAGGCGGAAGGCAAACTGGGCAAGGTATAAGGCAGGAATTCAAGAAGTTTTACGGATTATTTTTTATTTTTTTCCTAACAATCTCCATTACCGAGTACATTTCTTCACCACCCAGGAAATAACTAACTCCCCCGTAACCCACCATGCCAATCAGAACAGCACCAAGAAGAAGGGCGATCTTTTCCAGCGTTGCCCCGGGTGTATGCCAGGGGCCACCTGCACATATTAGGTAAGCCACTGCACCCATAACAACAGAGGCAACAAGGCTCTTTAAAAAAGAATGAAATATTTTTTGGGCCCCAATCCGCCCTAACTTCTTCTTCAAAAGAATCACGAGCAAAACGAAATTTAGCCCTGCAGCCAAAGACGTTGCCAAAGCTAAGCCAGCATGCTTCAGCGGAATCATCAGGACAGCCCCGAATCCGGCGTTAGCCAAAAGCGCTAAAAAAGCCACTTTAACCGGGGTTTTGGTATCCTGGAGGGAATAAAACGCCGGAACAATGATGCGCACACCGGCGAAAGCGGCCAGGCCCAGCGCGTAAAAGAGCAAAGCTTGCGCGGTCATTTCGGCCGAGTGAGCATTGAAAGCACCGCGCTGGAATAACAGGTTAATAATGGGCAAGCGCAGGACAATGAGCCCAACCATGGCAGGCAAGGTAACGAAAAATACAAGGCGCATAGCGAAGGAAAGAGTCTCCTTCATTCCCTGCACATCGTTTTTCGCCGTCTGCTCTGACATCATGGGGAGAATGGCCGTGGCGATGGCAATGGCAAAAATTCCCATGGGGAATTCCAAAAGTCGGTCGGCATAATAAAGATACGAAATGCTTCCCTCGGGAAGATACGATGCCAAAAAGGTGCTTACCAAAACATTGAGCTGGGTTACCCCCAAACCCAGTACCGACGGAGCCATCAACAAACCAATACGTTTCACTCCGGGGTGGGAAAGGCGGAAAAGGAACCGCACCGCGATTTTTTTTCTGCGAATAAACGGAATCTGGAATAGGAGTTGAACGATTCCTCCCAATAGAACGCCAAACGCCAAGGATAAAATGGGCTCTTTCAGAATCCCGGAAAACAAAAGGGCACAAGCAATGATCGCCAGATTGAGGAGTACAGGAGCAAGCGCTGGCGCAGCAAAGTGTTTCCATGAATTTAATATCCCCATGGCCAGGGCCACCAGCCCGATAAAGAAGATATAAGGAAACATGAGGCGAGTGAGCAATACAGTCAGTTTGAATTTTTCCGGCTCCAGAGAAAAGCCATAGGCCATGAGTTTGATGATCCAGGGAGAAAAAAGGACACCCAGCCCGGTCAAAAGGATTAAAACTATGGCCAATACAGAGAAAGAAGCACTAACCAGTTCATCTCCCTCTTCCTTTGACTTCTGGCTGATATATTCCGAATAAACCGGGATAAAAGATGCCGTGAGTGAGCCCTCTCCCACTAAACGTCGCAGGAGGTTGGGGATCCGAAAGGCCACGAAAAAAGCATCTGTGGCCATGCCGGCCCCAAAGAGTTGGGCCACGATCATATCCCGGACAAAACCAAAGATTCTGGAAAGGAGTGTGGCCCCCCCAACCACGCTGGCTGTTTTGGCAATTTTTCTTTTTTCGCTCATAAACCCTTATTTGGGACGCAGATAAACGCAGATAAACGCAGATAATAATTATTCAAATTAAAATAGCTAATTGCCGAATATAAAAATTTTTCTTTAAGCATTATTAAAAAATCATGGTAATCTGCGTTCATCTGCGTCCCAATAATTAAAACTTGACATTCATGATATTCTATTATTTAATAAAATCAAACTTTGCGCTATGTGCTATGCTCTTTGCGCTTAGCGTTTTTAATTTAAGGAGGTATCTTGGCCACCCATGTTTCAGCCCTAAAAAGGGCCCGTCAGAGTAAAAAACGGCAGTTGCGCAACACTGCGGTTAAATCGGTCCTTAAAACTTTTTCCAAAAAAGTAGTGAAAGCCGTCGAAGGAAAAAACCTTGGCGAGGCGCAGAAGGCCTTGGCCAGCGCCATCCCTATTATCCAGAAGGCTTCATCGAAGAAGGTCATTCATAAGAAGACTGCAGCGCGTAAAATATCCCGTTTAGCGAAAAAGGTAAATGCTCTCACCCCTCCGGCTTGAATCCTTCCCGATCCAAGAATTTATTGGGACGCAGATTACAATGCAAATGCCCAAAGGCCAGATTAAAAATTATTTCAATTTTTTATTCATTATTTTGCTCTTGGCATTTTAAAGGATCCTGAAAATCTGCGTTTACCCTGTTAGATAAGAAAAATCCAACAAGGTGAATCTGGGTCTAAAAAAAATTGCTTTTTCATTTCCCTCTTGCGTTCTGGATCTTACCCCTTCCGAGAAATAACAAATCCCAAAGATATTTTTCTAAAATAAGTCCCTTATCTAAACGGCTGGATTTGAGTTCCAGATCTGTTTCTCTGGTAAGCGGCCAAATTTGCTCCAAGGCTGAGGGAGAAAGTTTATCCACCTGTTTCCAAAAATCATTCGCCCTTTGGGGCAAAATTCTCAGCTTGGTCTCTACCTCTTTCTTGGAGCAGCTCTCTGCCCTTAGTTCACGAGCCCTCCGGATCAAACGGAGCTGGCGGAGAATTAGCGAAAGGAGGAGAAGGGGCGGGTTTCCCTGTTGTAAATTTTTCCGCAAAAGGCGTAATGATTTTTCCCAATCCAAATGACCAACAGCCCAGGGTAGTTCAAATGGGCTCTCTTCGCGGATATCTTCCGTAAGGGCCAAAACATCTTCTTCTTGAATAAATTTTTTTGTTCCTGGCTTTAAAGTTAATTTTTGCAGCTCAAGTTTGAGCTCCTGCAAATTTGGTCCAATCCTTTCCAGTAACAGGGATAGGGCTTCATCGGATATGGAATGGCCCAGTTGTTCTGCCTGGAAACGAATCCAACGAATCAACTCCCTTTCATAAGGAGGGTAAAATGAGACGACCGCCCCATTTTTCTCCAACGCCTGGAAAAATTTGGTCCGCAGGTCGACTTTCTCACCGATAAAAACAGCGCAGGTAGAAGGGTTTGGATTGGCAAAATAATCGAAGTAGGGAGCCGGGCCTTTACTCCATATGACATCCGCTTGACGGATTACGACCAACCGCCGGGGAGAATTTAATGGAAAAACCTGGAGACTCCCAAGAATCGCTTCCGGAAAATCCTCTTCAGCGTCCAGTACCTCCCGATTGAAGTCCAAAGTCGCAGGATTGAGAGCCTTTTCTTTGATTTTTTTCAAGGCCTCTTCGATTAACCATTCTTCTGGTCCATAAAAATAATAGAGGGGTAAGATTTTACCCCCATCAATCTCTTGGAATAACTCCTGTGATTTCATATTATCGGGACGCAGATTGGCGCAGATAAACGCCGATAAAAATGTAAAATTAAAAATGACTTTTTTCTGTTCCGTTGAACATCATTCCGTGAAAACGGAAATCTATGATAAAAATAAGACCTGGATTCCTGCTTCCGCGGAATGACAACCTTTTTGGCCGATATTTCATAGTTTTTCAAAACGGTAAATGGATACCATTTTGCATTGGCATTTAATACTATCCTGAAAATCTGCGTCCATCTGCGTCCAAAAATTCAAAAATTCTCCAGGATCAACTCATGGATCTTCTCTGCCAGGAGCAAAGAGATATGTCGAACAGCGTCCTTCTTGTTGTTTTCTGTGATGGCCAAGTCGGACACCACCGGATAATTCCACCATTCACTCAATTCTTCTTTAAAGAAAGTTTTCCCGTCCCTTTGCCTTCGGAAAATGATTTCAACGGTTAAGGTAGCTCGGTATCCCGTGGTTATCTGAGTTCCTCCCGTCACAGCCACGGAGGTTGTGGTGAAAGACTTTACGGTTCCCGTTAGCAAGGCATCAGCCGAATTTTGCCCGCTTACAGATAGACGTTTGGCAGAAATAAATTTATCCACCAAAGCGCTGGTAACTTCGCTTTCAATCCCTGTTTGCTTGGTGCGATTGGCAAAAATAGGAACGGCTACTGAACGTACATCCGGGGGGAGGTTGGTTCCTCCGCCCTGAAAATGGTAACCGCAACCCGTGAAGAAAAGGGCCCCGAAAAAGATAAAATACCAAGTACATCGCCAGAAGAAATTTTTCAATCGATCACGATCATGACCTTGCATTCTTCCAAGAAGGTCCCTTTCTGGGTAAATGGGGCAACTCGTTTGGCCTCTTCCGAAGATAAAATAATATCTGACGGATTGCCCGGATTTACTTTGAATCCCTTAACCGTCAGCGGGTTTTTCCCCACGCGGGGATTTGTCTGGGCTGCGGTCAAATCTTTGGAGTAAAGTGCCAGACCGCTTTGGGCTGCTTTTCCGCGGGGAACATACATTCCCTGGTACAATTCCAGTCCCTTCTCATCCAGGACTTTGGGAATCAACGCAGCCCGCATATTAAGCCCCCGCGTATCGACTACTAGGCCAGTGTACGGGGGTAGGTCAGCAAGTAACGGTTGGGGCTCCGGCTTTATCACTGGCTTTTCTTCTGCTCTAACTTTCGGTTGTTCTGCGGGAGGAACTTCTACTTTTCTTTCCGGGGGGACGGGTAAAACCGGTATACTGGGTTTCTGGGGCGCTAAAGGTAGAGGGGACGCCGGGGGTTTGGTTATAGGCAATTCTTTCGGTAGGCTGAACATCAAGGCCATGAAATCCCCGCTCAAATTCATGGCCACGGTCACTTCAATGGCCCCATCCGATAAATATCTCCTCA
>JAURYC010000250.1 GCA_030654105.1 Deltaproteobacteria bacterium | reverse complement strand
AATTAGAAAGGACGATCCACAGGGGGCCGAGAAATTATTTAATAAAGCTTTGAATTGGCCGATAGACTACATAAATACATCTGCCGAGCAATTTATATTCGGGGGATAACAATGGAGACGACGAGGCTTGTGGGGGCGGGTTCAAAAGATGAAATAGAAAGAATTGTTGAAAAAGTTTTTTCTAATTACAGCTATGAGAATAAACCGATAGCATTTCCGACCACAATTGAAATGCGCGATATTACTGGCGAAGCTTCGGTATTGGTTGAGGACCTTCAGTTATCGAGCGAAAACCCAAGAGTTACTATACCTAATGTAGCGGCAATTGGAACGGTCTTTTTTGATTGGGGTTTAGTTGCAAGCCGTCACGGCATTGGCAATGTCACATGGGAAAAGGAAGTATCTGCAGAGGCGGAAGGGATGGTTCGTGCTTTTATTTCTCCAATTAACGTTCCAACAACTTATACTTACATGACATATGAAAAATTGCTAAAAGAGTACAGGAATGTCAAATCCGAAAACGAATATTTTCGAGAGCAGCTTTCGGCGATAAATAGTCCTCAGAAACTTCAGAAGTATTCTATCTGTTACGGTTTCTTTTCCTTGCTTTTCCTTGCCATTGCAAAAATTTTTGGTATTGATTTAGTCCATCCGATCTTAGCCTATTTTGTCTTCGGAATCAGTGCATTCTTTTACCTGTTCGGAATCCTTATGGAAAAACAGGTCGAGAAATAATGCTCTGGCGTTATTTAGGAATGAC
Source organism: Deltaproteobacteria bacterium (assembly GCA_030654105.1). Taxonomy (NCBI): domain Bacteria; kingdom Pseudomonadati; phylum Myxococcota; class Myxococcia; species Deltaproteobacteria bacterium. The sequence continues at coordinate 6,533 of JAURYC010000250.1, read as the reverse complement.
TTTTTACGAATTCTTGGTACTTCTTGTGGTCGTCCTATGGGGGATAAATTTGTGGATTAGAAGCTTCATGGGTAGGAACCCAATGGAAATTATAATTATTGACAGGGTTTTCAACTTGATAAAGTTTCTGATGAAAGAGCTTAATAGCAGGAACCTGATAAAAAGGATTAATGCCATTGCAGTAGTCATGCTCTTTCTTTTATTTTTGGGGACTTTCGGTATGTTTTTATTTGAGCATTTCAAAAGGTCATTATTTTCCGAAAAATTGTTTATTTTAGCCGTCTTATCTTTTCTATCCGTTTTCCCTACGATGCACATCTGCGAAAAGTTCACCAGGCCTCGATATTAGATTTAACTATCCTCAACTCCTCTAACTTTGTAACCTATTTTCACAGACAGGATCCTCTTCTGTGTTGGAACCAGGAAGGTCTTTTAATTGGAAAAGTAAACTACTGGTGTAGTAATGGCTTCTCCACAAGGTCGAATAGTTGATTTCAAGTGGTAATCCTGGGTTCGCTTTTAATATGAGAGTTGCATACTTGTGAAATCAGCATTTCAAAGACATTAATCCTTTTACTAAATAGTTCCCATCAAGAGCAATAAAGCCCATTCCCTTCCACTTCCACCTTATTCCAAACCCCCTTAGGTGAGTCTTATACCAATTGCGTAGAAGTTTGATGTTCCACACTACCTTACAGTACTGATTTATTTGTCTATAGACTTTGAATGACAGAAGATTTCTTGATGATCCCCAGAAACGGCCCACATCTTCAAACCTTTCTGGAGGAGTCTTTTGGTCCAGCTTTTTTATGTAGGTCGAGAGATAACCGTATAACTGCCCCTTTGATCTAATCGCATTAATCCCTGTCCCTGCTCTCAAATGCTTTTCATCCCCAGACCCAACCACTTTATACCACCTCTCCGCGATCTCTTCTTTAAGGACGAAGTCTGACACTATAATGTGGTAATGAGGAGCTCCCCTCGACTGAAACTCAAGAACCCAAAAGGAAAAAAGTTATCCATTTTCCTCTGCTTACAGGCTCTCGGTGCGTACCTTGACTCCAGCCAGTTCTTCCCATTGGGTGATCACCACCGGATAATACATTTTATTTTTTCCTGCCGCCCGGACGCTTTCGTACACCTGCATAGCTAAAGCCGCGATGGGGAGCGGGACATGCAAGCCCCTTCCGGTCTCCAAAGCCAGCCCCAAGTCTTTCATCATGTAGTCAACTGAAAAGCGCCCCTCTTCAAAAATCCCTTTTAATACCGACTGCCCGACCTGATTCTTTAAGGCAAAGCTTCCGGCCGACCCCTCACAGAGGGCTTCATACAATAACTTGGGTTTCACGCCGGCTTTCACTCCCAGGACAAGGGCTTCAGCAAGAAGGGCGACGGTTCCACCTAAGATGAGGTTGTTGATCATTTTTACCACGTGGCCGCATCCTGTCTCTCCCACGTGGAAGATGTCCGTACCCATAGCTTTTAAGACATCCAGACATTCTTCCAAAACTTTTTTTTCGCCACCCACGAAAATGCTCAGGGTCCCTCCAACGGCTGCCGGCACTCCCCGGGCTACAGGGGCGTCCAACATGGCGACCCCTTTAGTGCTCAGGGCTGCGGCAACCTCCCGGGTGGTCAAGGGATCGATCGTGCTCATTTCTATTAATGTAGCCTTTGGCTTAATCCCTTCGATCACCCCCTCTTTCCCGAGAACGGCAGCCCGCACGTCCGCGGGCCCGGGTAGGATCGTGATGATCACCGGGCAATTCGCGGCCACCTCGCGGGATGATCCGCAGGCTCGAGCTCCCTGGGATATAAGCGGTTTCATTTTTTCCTCGACGAGGTCATATATCCAAAGAGAAAACCCCTTTTTAATCAGGTTCAAGGCCATGGGCTTTCCCATGGCCCCGAGGCCGATGAATCCGATAATTCTTTCCATAACCCCTCCTTTCAGCCGGGTATGTGGGATAGAATATTTTCTTCAACATTCATTCAATTGTATAGGAAATTCTTTTTTGGACACGGATTCACCCTGTTAGATGTTTACGATCTAACAGGGTAAACCCAGATTATCAGGATAAACTAAAAAGAAAATAATTATCTGTGGTTATCTGCGTAAATCTACGTCCTATTAAATTTAGGGATCAACCGTTTAAATTGGTTCGTCCCCGCTTAAACCCTATAATTTTGATCAGCGGGGGAGGAAGATGGCTAAAGCCCAAGCAAAGAGCAGAGCTGCGGCCAGCCTGAATCCCTGAGGGATAAGGCTCATCCAAATAACCCGCCTCAGACTGGCGCCGAAATACTCATTTCCAACAACCATGCAGATATGCACTGGAGAATGGGTTTGCCCGATGGCGTTAGCCGTCATCATGATGATAATGTAAGGAAGTGCAAGTGTTCCCGGGGGAATCAGACCAAGCAACAGGGGGTATACCATTCCTACGGCTACTAACTCCATCCCGGTTGCAAAACTGATGATCAGCGGGAGGGCGAAAGCCAAAATTCCCACGGGGATGCCATAGCCGGGAAGCAAGTGGGCCAAAATTTTGATAAGACCAGAATTTTCCAGGAGGGTTTTAAAAATCATGACTGCAGCCAGAATAAAAAGGAGCTGGGGGCGGATTCCTTTGAGAACCATTTTTTTTAGCATGCTGCCCGAAACCTTTTGGGTCAGCAGCCCGAAGAGTAGCCCGGTGGCCATGGCATAAACAAAATCGATGCGGAACCCCAACGCCAGAACCAGCGGGATCATTAGGGGGGCCACTTCGACCCAAAGAGGACGTCCTCTTTGGGGATCCTCATGGTTGGTGGGAATGAGTGGTTTCAGCCTGGGGTCGCGCCCGATTAGATACCAAAAGCCAACCAGAACGCTGGCCAGGGTGACCGGAAGGTTCCAGCCGATAAGGGTAAAGAGGGGGATGTCAACCACAGTGGCTGCCAGAATCAAGTGGGGCTTAAAAGGAAAGACCTGGTCCCATATGTGCCGAAAGAATAGATTAATGGTAGATTTGCGGTTGGCTTTGAAGCCGATCTCGTCCCCGTAGATTCCTACCATCGGGGCCGAAAGCATAGCCCCCCCGGGAACAGGAAAGAGCCCCAGTAGCGAAGGGACAAGAGCAATCAGCACACCCGAATTTTCGAAGATCCTGCGTAGGGAGGCCAGGATTCTTTGGAGACTTCCGGTGAGTTCCAGGAAGATGGTGAGCATCTCGATTAGGGTTATTACTCCCAATAGTTGCAGGGTCCCTCCTTCTAAAAGGCCCTGAAGGAAGTAAGTGGCAATTTGGGGGAGATCATAACCCGCTGCCAGGCCCAGGATCAGGGCCCCTAAAATTAGTAAATAGCCAAGCATGATTACCCGCTTTCCCTAAGCCAGCCAGCGCTTCCGAAGGTTTATCAAAGAGCCGAAAAGAATGGCTTTTTACTCCTTTTTATGACGTTGGTATGGGTTTAATTCGCAAAACCAGTATAGTGGCCAGACCAACGAGGCCGGAAAAGAATATCCAGGCGAAAAGATAACTTCCCACAGAATCAAATACCCATCCGGCTAAGGTAGGACCGATAATTCCTCCGACGGAGGCCGAAGTCATTACCATTCCGATCATCTTGCCGAAAGACTCTTTGCCGAAGTATTCCCTCAAAATGGCTCCCCGTAGGACCATGGTCCCCCCAAAACTCGGTGGGAAAATAAGAAGAAAAGGAAAGATCATCCATTTCATTTGCAAAAAACATAAGATAATCGTTCCTACTCCCATAAGGGAGAATGCCAGGGCCATCACGTATCTTTTAGTCAATATGTCACCCAACCACCCAAAGCCAAGGCGACCGATGATGCTGGAGAGAGGGATGGCGGCCGCCACCAGGCCAGCCGTAGTCCGGGAAACTCCCAAGCTGCTGAGATAAGGCATGATGTGGGTGACCACTGCCGAAACGGTCATCATCCGGACTGCCTCCACAAAGTTTAAATACAAAAAAGATTTCTTCTTCAGCACCTCCCGGAAAGGTATGTCCACTTTTTTGTTCCGAATTTCATCTGGGGGAACTGCCTTGTCTGCTCCCTTTCCATCGGAAAGTTTAGCGTACTGTGCGGGTTTGTTACGGATAACGAATGATAAGGGGATTCCCAGAATCCACATCCCCACTCCGAGGATCATCAATGTAGCCCTCCACTGATAAACCTCAATGAGCCAGACAATGATGGGGACAATCAATCCACTGGCGCCAAATCCCGAGGCCATAACTCCAAAGGCTTTTCCTACATTTTTATCAAACCAGTTGGCCACGGCGGACATGGTGACGACGATGGTACACCCACCCGCTCCCAAGCCCAGGAGAAGAATAGAACCGTAAAACATGGCCAGGGATTGGGTAAAACTGAGCAAAATAAGCCCAAAGCCGGACGCGATCACTCCGCTGAAGATAAGCTTTCTTGAACCATAGCGATCGACGAGGAAACCGATGGGAAAGGCGAAAATCCCCATTTCCAAGCCGCGCAAGCTGGCCCCCAACGAGATTTGGGTGTAGCTCCAGCCAAATTCCTTTACCAGCGGCTCAAAAAAGGCCGTAAAGCCAAAAAAGGTAATACTACCCACATAGAGGCTGATCAGAAAGCAAGAAAAAACAATCCACCAACCATAATAAATATTTTTAAACATAGGCGTCAAGGCGAACCCCCTCACCCCCACCCTCTCCCCCAGTTGCGGGGGAGAGGGGCAGGGTGAGGGGACATTTAACTTGATTGTATAGGAAATTCCTTTTTGACCCTATAATAAAAGATTCATTGGGACACCCTGGAGGCAATTGGCTTGAAATCTTTATCTGCGAGTATCTGCGAAAATCTGCGTCCCAATTAATTTAACGGGTGGTTTTCCCCTTCTCAGATGGTCATTCCACCGTCGATGGCGATATTCGCCCCGGTCATAAAGGCTGCTTCATCCGAAGCGGCAAAGAGAATGGCAGCAGCGATTTCCTCATCCTTTCCCAGTCGTCCCATGGGCTGGCGGGCGATAAAGTCAACTCTGGCTTTTTCGGGGTCGGCGAAGGCCTGGATCCTTCTTTCTAAGGATGGGGTGTAGGTAGTGCCGGGGCATACACAATTCACCCGAATATTTTCAGAAAGATAATCCGCGGCCATGGCTTTGGTTAAGGCCAAGACTCCTCCTTTGGAGGCCGTGTAAGCCCCCCGGTCTTTCACCCCTTTGATGGCCACTACGGAGGCATTGAGAACAATCACTCCTCCGCCGATTTTGCGCATCTCCGGGATCGTATACTTGGAGACTAAATAAACTCCTTTCAGGTTCACAGCTATGGTACGGTCCCAGTCTTCTTCGGATATATTGTCCACTCTTCCGGGAAGGACGATCCCGGCGTTGTTCACCAGAATGTCGATCCGGCCGAAGGCTTTTACCGTCTCTTCTACTATGCGCCGGGCATCGGCGGTTATGGAAACATCTCCTTGAATGTAGATCCCTTGCCCCCGGGCCTCTTGAAGTAGACGCAAAGTCTCCTGGCCATTGGTCGGAGTCAGAGAGTTGATGGCTACCTTCGCTCCTTCTTTGCCGAAGCGAACAGCCGCTGCCCGACCGATACCCACTCCTGCACCGGTGATCAAAACCACTTTTCCCCGAAATCGCATAAAACCTCCCAAGAAAATTTGCCACAGAGGGCACAGAGAAAACAAAAAAATTAAAGAGGAATAAAAATTGCAAAAGGGAAAAAATTTACATTTCAGGTCATTTTGATCTTTGATTCATAATCTTCTCGGTGACCTCTGTGCCCTCTGTGGCTAAATAGATTTTCTTAAATACCTCGGCCGCGTGGAACGAGCTGCGGACCAGGGGGGCGGAAAAGACCGCTTTGAATCCCATCTTTTCACCTGCGCAACGCAGGTCTTCGAATTCCTCCGGCGGAATATATCGAACGACCGGGTGATGCCTGCCCGATGGTTGCAGATACTGGCCCAGGGTCAGAAGATCGCAGGAGATTTTCCTTAGATCGTTCATGACCTCCAAAACTTCATCCCTCTGCTCCCCCAATCCCAGCATCAGCCCGGATTTGGTGACTCTTCCCGGATCGATCTCCTTGACCGTTTTTAAAAGGTGAAGGGACCTGCGGTAATCAGCCTGCGGGCGGACCTCCGGATAGAGGCGGGGCACGGTTTCTAAGTTGTGGTTGACAATGTCCGGGCCACTATCCGCGACGATCTTCAAGGATTCGAAGGAGCCTTGAAAATCAGGGATCAGCACCTCCACGACGATGGTGGATTCAGTTCTCTTAAGGGCTCTCACGGTCTTAGCAAAGTGGGAAGCGCCGCCATCCTCCAGGTCATCCCGGGTCACCGAGGTGACCACCACGTGGGTAAGCCCCAACTCTGACGCCGCCTCGACAATTCGTTGGGGTTCTTCGGGGTCCGGCGCCGGTGGCCGCTCTTCTGAAGGAATGGCGCAAAAGGTACAGTTTCGGGTGCAGATACGGCCCAGGATTAAGAAGGTTGCGGTTCCCTGGGTAAAACACTCACCCTGGTTCGGGCA
>JAURYC010000249.1 GCA_030654105.1 Deltaproteobacteria bacterium | reverse complement strand
AAAAGGTTATTCGCGCGGATAAATTCCCCGTGCTCATTGGTGGAGAGCACACCGTTACCTTGGGAATGGCTCGAGCGATAAAAGAAAAGTACCCCAAGGTTTCGTTCCTCCAATTGGATGCGCATGCCGACCTGCGCGATTGTTACGAAGGAACATCGTTCAGCCATGCTTGCGTGGGCCGCCGGCTGACGGAATTGGGCCCCCTGGTTCAAGTGGGCCTGCGCAGTTTGACCCGGGAAGAAAGGGCCTTCCAAAAAAAGGGGGGGGTAACCTCCTTTTTCTGGCATCTTCTATCTGAAAATCCCGATTGGGAAGAAAGGGTATGCCAGGATCTTTCTTCAGAGGTTTACGTAACTATTGACCTGGATGTCCTCGATCCGGCTATCATGCCTGCGGTGGGCACGCCGGAACCGGGAGGGTTCAACTGGAAAACCCTGACCCAATTACTGCGGCGAATCGCCCGGGAGAAAACCGTCGTCGGATTCGACGTGGTTGAACTGACCCCCATCCCGGGCTTGATCGCCCCGGATTTCCTGGCTGCCAAACTGATTTACAGATTTTTGGGAGAAATATTTTATCGCTCACTCGGTAGCGAAAAAAAATCAAAACATAGAAAAGGAGGGTGAAGATAGTGGAACCCTTGGTCCCGCGAAAACTTTTTTTTACTAAGGGAGTGGGCGGTCATAAAGAAGAGCTTCGTTCTTTCGAGCTCGCTCTGCGTGATGCCGGTATTGAAAAGGCCAACCTGGTTACTGTTTCCAGTATTCTTCCGCCCCGCTGTAAAATCATCCCCCGCGTCCAGGGACTCCGGGAACTCGTCCCCGGGGGCATCACTTTCTGCGTTTTGGCCAAATGCAGCACCAATGAGCCTCGGCGCCTAATCGCAGCTTCTATAGGTTGTGCCATCCCTTCGGAGAAATCTCTGTACGGTTACCTCAGTGAACACCATGCCTTTGGCCAAACAGAAAAAGAAGCCGGGGATTATGCCGAGGATCTTGCCGCGGCCATGCTGGCCTCCACCCTGGGCATGGAATTCGACGAAGACAAGAGCTGGGATGAAAAAAAGGAGTTTTACCGCATCAGTGATAAAATCGTGCGCACAACCAACATTACCCAGTCCAGTATCGTCAAAAGCGGATGGTCAACAGTGGTGGCCGCTGCTGTCTTCCTTTTTGAGGGTAAGTTGGAGGCGTCATGAAAGTGGGATTATGCTTCAACCTGAAGAAGCCCTCAGAAGATCCCTCGGCCGATGATCTCTATGCTGAATGGGATGATGAGGAAACCATCGAAGCAGTCCGTTCCGCTCTGGCCGGCAAACATCAGGTGATTCTGGTGGAAGGGGTCGAAGACGCCTTCGAAAAATTCCGCAAGTTCCGGCCCGATATTGTTTTCAATATCGCCGAAGGGCTCCACGGCGTAAGCCGCGAACTGCAGATCCCGGCCATGCTGGAGATGCTGCGCATCCCTTATACCGGATCGGATCCTCTGACCTTGGCCCTTTGCTTGGATAAATCCCTGGCCAAGGAAGTACTGAGCTACCACGGAATTTCTACCCCCCCCTTCGTGGTCGTCCATGATATTAAGGGAATGAAGAACCTGCCCCCTTTTCCCTTGATGGTCAAACCCCTCTGGGAAGGATCGAGTAAAGGCATCGGCAACAAGGCCCTAGTGCGCACGTCAAAACAACTGAAGGAGCAAGTATCCACGATTTTAACCAAGTACCGCCAGCCGGCATTGGTGGAGAAATATCTTCCGGGCCGGGAGTTCACGGTTGCTCTATTGGGCAACGGTCCAGACCTGGAAATGCTCCCCATAGTGGAAATCCTCTTTGAGCAATTACCCCCGGACATCAACCCCATTTACTCCTATGAAGCCAAGTGGATCTGGGACACGGTGGAGAGACCTCTGGAAATTTTTACCTGCCCAGCGAAAGTATCACCCCGTCTGCGTAGAAAAATTCAAAACGTGTGCCAAGCAGCCTTTTCGGCCTTACGCTGTCGGGATTGGTGCCGAATTGATATCCGCCTGGATGACTCGGGCGAGCCCAATATCCTGGAGCTGAACCCGCTGCCCGGAATCCTGCCCAACCCCGATGCCAACTCCTGTTTTCCCAAGGCCGCTCGAACCGCCGGATTAGCCTACGGGGACCTGATAAACCGGGTATTGGAGATTGCCTGCCAGAGAGTTGGATTACAGCCATGAGCAAAGCATCCATTCTGATTCTCTATAGCCTTCCTCATCCTTTCTATCCCGACGGCTCTCCTGACCGCATCGGTCGGCGGGCGGTTCGATCCCGCTTCCAGGCTATTCAGAAGGCCTTGAGTTCTTTGGGTTATTACATCGCCTCCCTGGAAGCCGAAAAAAAATTGCCAACTCTACTGGAAGAAATTCTTACCGCGAAGGCGGATTTGGTCTTCAACCTCTGCGAAGAATTTTTCGGCCAAACCCGGCTGGAGATGAACATCGCCGCCCTTCTTGAACTTTTGGACCTCCCTTTTACCGGATCTCCTGCCTTTGTCCTGGGTTTATCGCAAGATAAGGGGAAGACCAAAACGATCCTCGCGCACCATCATATTCCCACCCCACCCTACCGAGTTTGGCAACCCGGAAAAGATGACCTGCTGACTGGGTTACATTTTCCGCTCATTGTCAAGCCCCTGTGCGAAGACGCCAGTTTAGGCATCGACAACGATGCCTTTGTCCCGAATGAAGGGGCTCTGAGGAAACAGATTCAAAAAATCTACCAGGAGTACGGACAATCCGTTTTGGTCGAAGAATTCATCGAAGGCCGGGAGTTGAATGTTTCCATTCTTGGAAACGAAGACCCACAGCTCTTCCCCATATCCGAGATCGATTTTTCCTCCCTGCCTCCTGGGTTACCGAAAATTTGCAGTTATTCAGCGAAATGGAAAGAAGACAGTCAGGAATTTTGCCACACGGTTCCCCGCTGTCCTGCGGTTCTTTCCCCGGCAATGGAAAAGGAAGTTTTGCGCGTATCCCTTCAGACTTATCGCGTCATGGAATGTCGCGATTACGCCCGAGTGGACATCCGGCTCAGCCACGATGGAATTCCTTATGTCCTGGAGATCAATGCCAACCCGGATATTTCACCGGATGCGGGAATAATTCGTTCGGCTAAATCAGCGGGTCTTACCTATGCCGATTTCGTCGGCCGCATCGTAGAACTTGCCTTGGCTCGGAGCAAATCCTTGCAAGGTCACCACAAGAGCAAGGCGGTTTCTGCCGCAGGGGAGCCTAGTGCCTGAAAATCCTGACCCCGAGAAGGGGAAGACCTTCTCGCGTCAAATAGATCTGGAATGGAATGACGATGATGTCCTGCCTGCGGTTCTCTCGCTCGATACAGAATTTGTCTTCCAGCGCATGACCGAAAAAACCCTCGGAGCAGCGCAATCCAAAAATGGTCATCGGATTTTGGATGTAGGGTGTGGTCGGGGGATCGATGCCACTTCCCTGGCCAAAAGAGGAGGAGTTCTCTTTGGTTGTGAACCTTCCCGGATCATGCTCCGCAAGGCCAAGGACTGGGTAAAGAATTCTGGAGAAGTAGTCAAGCTGATAAGTAGCTTGGCTGAAGACCTCCCTTTCCGGAACAACGCCTTTTCGCGTGTGGTCTGCAAGGGGGCGATTGATCATTTTGGCAATCCGGATCTGGCCGTATCTGAAATGTGCCGCGTAGTCGACCCGAGGGGAAAAGTGGTTATTTCCGTGGCCAATTTCGAGAGTTTGAGCTGCTCGCTGGCTAAGAAACTAAACCGTATCTTTCAGCGCTTTTTAGGCAGGGAAATTCCTCGCCCGCACATTTGGGAAATTCCCGTCGATCATACCTTCAAGTTTGATTACTTATCTATTATAACCCTCGCCCAAAGATATCTGCAGGTTGAAAATATCCAGGGGGTTTCCCTTTTCTGGGGTTTTCCCCGTTGGGCCAACACTTTAAAAATCATTCCCCGGCCTTTAGCCTTGATTATCCTCAAAGTATTCGACCACATCGCTTCCCGGCATCCCCAGTGGGGCGATGTGTTGATCATAACTGGAAAGCCTCTAAATAATTTTCCAGGTCGAGAAAGGAGCGAAGCGAATGGCTGATACTTCCCGCCTTTGGGGTGCTTTTTTGTGTATTGCCATTATTGGTGCCGCCATGGTTTTCTTGTGGGGGATCTCCATCCAGAGTTATTGGGCTTTAGCCATACCCGTGATTATTGGCTTTTTAGGCATTCTGGCTCTTGGTTTTTGGATCGGCTGGACGATTTTGACCATCAAGACCACTCCGACAGCGCCTGAACCTTCTGGAAAGTCCCCAGCTGAAAACGATCAGCAACCAGCCGTATAAGGCAAGCAGGCACCGGAAGAAAGGCTGGCGTAAGACCGCCCAATGAAGATTTGTCTCTTCTGCTACAGGGGGAACCCCTATTGCGGTGGCCAGGGAGGGTATCTCTACTTTTTATCCCGGGAGCTGGCCCGTATGGGGCATTCTCTGACGATTCTGGTTGGACCCCCAGAACCCTGGCCTATGCCCTGGGCAGAGGTTATCCCCGTGGAAAACCTGAATCTATGGGGCGTGCGCAAAAATTTTCTCCCTCCTTCTGCTCCCTGGCGAATTTTTCAACCGCTCAATTTTTTTGAATTGGCCTCAACCCGCTTGGGTTTTTTCCCGGAGATGCTTATCTTCAGCATCCGGACCTTTGTCCTGCTTAAAAAAATCACTCTCCATCAGAAATTCGCAATCCTCCACGATGTGCAGTCCTTGGGATACGGGCTTTTATTGATGAAACGTTTTCGATTACCTCTCGTCACTACGGTCCACCATCCCTTGACGATCGACTTCCAAGCCAGCTTAGAACGTGACCGCAATTTTAAGGAAAAATATTACACGGTCGTCTTTTACCCTCTCGGCATGCAGCGCCGAGTAATCCAGCGTTGTGACCGGGTAATCACCTCTTCCAGCGAGACAGCCCGGGAGATCCAGCGCGCCTTTGGAGTTTCCCCCCGCAGAATTCGTATGGTCTACAACGGGCTGGACGCAGATTTTTTCCAGCCAGCGAATGGCGAACCCAAGAAGCCCCAAAGCCTCCTCTTTGTGGGCAATACCGATGACTCCAAAAAAGGGATCTTTTACCTCTTGCACGCCATGACCTTGCTTCCGGATTCCGTTACTTTAACCGTTGTTGATGAAGGAGCACCCTTCAAAACTTATGCTCCCCACCTTACCCAAAAACTTGGACTGACTTCCCGAGTTGCCTTTACAGGGAAAGTTTCCGCGGAAAGCCTACGTCGCTTCTACACTTCTTCGGAAGTCGTGGTCCTACCTTCTCTTTACGAAGGCTTCGGACTGCCAGCGGCGGAGTCCATGGCCTGCGGCACTCCTGTCGTGGCCACCCACGCAGGTGCTCTGCCAGAAGTTGTAGGCAAGGAAGGGGCGGGCATCCTCGTTCCTCCCCGAGACCCCCAGGCTTTGGCAGCGGCCATTTTAAAGGTTCTCCAGGATGAAGCCAGCAGAAAAAAAATGGGGGTCCTGGGCAGGCAACGCGTGGAAAATCTATTTACCTGGGCCAAGGTGGCTGAACGAACCGTGGAGGTCTATAAGGAACTTATAAACGGAAGGGTGTAGGGTGTAAGGGAGAATGCTTTGAAGATTGGTTTATTGAGTTATCGGGGAAATCCCTATTGCGGCGGCCAGGGAATTTACCTGACCTATTTGGCCAACGAGTTGGTGAAACTTGGGCATGAAGTACATGTCATCGTGGGTCCTCCCTGGCCTTTGTTTCTCAAAGGCGCTTTCGTGCATCGGGTGGATAATTTCAATTTCTTCGGAAAGAAAAAAGATTTTCTCCCGCCCGCGAACCCTTTCAAAATTTTTTCCCCTCTCCATTTTTACGAATTTAGCGCTTCCCGTTTCGGTGTCTTTCCAGAGATCAAAGCCTTTAGCTTTCGAGCCTTCTTCAAACTTTTAGAATTGGCCAAGACCCACCACTTTGACATTCTCCATGACAATCAATGCTTGGGTTATGGGATGCTTCTCTGGAAGTTGCTGGGTATGCCTGTGGTCTCTACCCTACACCATCCCCTTTCCATAGACCGAGCTACCTGGTTCGAGCAGCCCTCGAATCTGAAACAGAAAGTAAAGCGAGTCCTGTATTACCCGCTGCTTATGCAAAGAATCGTCAGTAATCGGTTAGACCGGATCATAACCGTTTCCCAAGATTCCGCCCGCGAAATTACGCGTGCTTTTGGCGTTGCTCCGGAAAAAATTCGCGTGGTCTATAACGGCTTGGACGGTCAGGAATTTGCTCCTATTCCCGGCTTGGCTAAAAAAGAAAAAAGTTTAATCTTCGTCGGCAATTCGGAAGACCGTAAAAAAGGGCTGCTTTACCTTCTTCAGGCCCTCACCTATCTTCCCGAGGATGTGACCCTGACGGTCGTGGACGGAGGGGCTCCCCATCGTTCTTTTGCCCCTTTGCTTACGGAAAAATACAAGATTGGGCACCGCGTTCATTTTACGGGGAAGATCGGCTCCGAAGACTTAGTGCGCTTTTACTGCCGCGCTGAAATTGCTGTGGTTCCCTCTTTGTATGAAGGTTTTGGTTTCCCAGCAGCAGAAGCTATGGCCTGTGAGCTTCCAGTGGTTGCCAGTACAGCCGGTGCTCTTCCGGAAGTCGTGGGAAACGATGGAGCCGGAATTCTCGTGCCTCCGAGAAACGCTCCCGCCTTAGCTCAAGCCATAAACGACCTCTTGCAAGATGCTGGGCTTCGCTGGCGAATGGGGCAAGCGGCCCGCCGCCGCGTTCTTAGCCTATTTACCTGGGAGAATGCAGCTCAGCAAATGGTGGAAGTCTACAAGGAAGCCATCGATGCTCACCGTTGATTTTCGCAGGCTGCCCTTACGGCGAGGAGATCTTGTACTGGATGCCGGCTGTGGGGAAGGTCGGCATATCTTCGAGTGCTTTCGCCGTGACTGTTCCATTCTGGGCATGGATCTAGATCACCGGAGCCTGCTCAAAGCCCGTTATGTTTTGGGGCAGATGCGGGAACGCCAGGAAGCCAAGGGGCGATTTTTGCTCCTGCAGGGCGATGCCCTGCGATTTCCTTTTCCGGATGGAGCTTTTGACAAGATCATCTGTGCGGAAGTTATCGAACACGTTGAGGATGAAAGGCTGGGAATGGCCGAGTTGGCCCGAATCCTTAAAAGTGGGGGCAAGATCGCCGTAACCGTCCCTACTCTGGTCACCGAGCACGTTTACGACAAACTCTCCAAAGAATACTTCCGTACCCCGGGTGGACACGTCCGCAAGGTCATCCCTCAAGCCTTAGCGAATTCCATGGAGGAGAATGGCTTGAGGATCTACGCCGTGGGGTTTGCGCACGCTTTTCACTCTCCCTATTGGATGCTCCGTTGTATCTTCGGACTGCACGATGAAAAAGCCTTCGTCCCCCTGTTCTACCGAAAATTTCTTCATCTTTCCCTGTTTTCTACACCCCTGCGCATTGCGGAAAAAATCTGCAATTACTTTTTCCCCAAATCCATCGTTCTCTACGCTCAAAAAGGGAATAAAGTTCGGAGTTCAGAGTTGGGAGTTCAGAGTTTGGATTTTTAACTTCCTACTCCGAACTCCTTACCCCGAACTTTTTTATTTAAGCCACGGGCAGAGAGCTTTGATTT
>JAURYC010000248.1 GCA_030654105.1 Deltaproteobacteria bacterium | reverse complement strand
GCCGCAATCACGGAAGAAATTGCTTCCCTGACTCCTTCCTATGGGGGCATCCGTTATGAGCGCTTGGAAGGCCTGGGACTGCAGTGGCCCTGCCCCACGCCCGACCATCCGGGTACACCTTATCTGCATAAAGACAAGTTCACCCGGGGCAAGGGAAAATTCCACGTAACTCCTTATGTGCCGGCTCCAGAGCTCCCGGATGAAGAATATCCGTTCCTCCTGACTACGGGACGGGTCCTCTATCATTACCACACCATAATCAGCCGAAAATCCAAGGGGCTATCGGAGATCTATCCCGAAGGGTTGCTGGAAATCAATCCGGAAGACGCCAGACGGCTGGGAATTCAGCCGGAGAATGGCCTCGTGGAAGTGGCCTCTCGACGGGGCAAGGTAAAGGTCAAAGCGAAAATCTCGGAAAATCTTCAACCAGGGATGGTTTTTATGACTTTCCATTTCAAAGAAGCAGCCGCTAACCTGTTGACGCTCGATGTCCTGGACCCGGTAGCTAAGATTCCCGGGTATAAAGTATGCGCCGTGAAGGTCCAGAAAATTTAGTTTTTATTATATTCCCCCCCTCTCTCTTGACGGGCATAAAGCGCTAACTTAACAAGAAATCCCCCCCCCTTTCTAAAAAGGGGGGGGATTTCGTCATAAATGGGCTTATAATTTAGGTGGTTAATTGTTGGTCAATTGTGTAGAACTGGCACCTAACACTACGACTTAACGCCTTAGTACTATTCAACTATTTAAAATTATATATAATGCATTGCAAGCCCTCCGGCAAGGCCCAAAAAAGAAATTTTGAATCTTTTTCACCTAAATAGATGTCTATCTCAGTAAAAGTCTTCTGGCGTAATGTATTCCATAGTGTAATCATTGGCCTTGTAATAAAGGATTTAAGATAAAAAGATATATTAAAGAGGCCTGATATAATTCCGTCAGGTTTCGGCCTTATATATAACCAGATACAGTCGCCGAAATTGAGGCGGTATCTAACGGGCATATCATCTATCTCCAGGGCGTGGAGTTCAGAAGTTATCTCTTCATTATTTTTTTTGGGCTTTATTTTTGTTCTTTTCGGTTTGAAGAAAGAGCTTTTCCCCACGACTGTAATAGGTTCTGGCTGAATCGATGCCCCCCAAAGTTTAAAGCATTCTATTGACAATTCTTTTAATACGGTTCCTCTGGCCTTAATCTGAATTTTCTTTTCCCTAAGGTCAAAGATAGCGTAAATTTGTGGGTTCGTCGCAAGCTGAAGTTCTGACTTCAAGAGCTTGTTCTCCCAAAGCAGTCTGTCCCTTTCATGAACAGATGTTGCTTCAGCGCTGAATGACAAAACGATGAGTAAAAATATGAATTTTGATAAGGGCATTAAAATATCAGTATTTTTGTACCCACTGATACTGTTTCATAAAGGGTTTTGAGATCCTGGTCGCCCATCCTGATACAACCGTGAGTGATATTTTTGCCAAGAAGCCTTGTATAAAGGGTACCATGTATGAAGTATCCATTTCCAAAGCCGAGCGCATAATTTCCCAGCATACCGTATTCAGCCTTTTCCATAAAGTTCTTGGGTATGGACTTGCTTTCTTCTATGAATGCCCAATCAGGCTTTATCCATGTTGGGTTTACAAGTATTGACCGGACAGTGAATTCCCCTTTGGGGGTGTCAAATATCCATTGCCTTTCTCCCGAAGGGTCCGTCAGTATGCTTCCGCTTCCGCAGGAAACGATTGCTTTAAGGATAGTTCTCTTCCCTTGGTTGAGGTAAAGAGTATTGCGTGCAGTATCTACAACGATATGAAGGCCGTGTGGCTGAAGGGCTTCGATCCTTTTCCTGAGTAAAGAGTTCTTTGATCTCAGAGAGTGCAAGAGGCTTGTTTGGGACTCGGGGGGTTTGGTTTCCTCCATCCTTGAAGCCTTCCAGGCAATAAAATATCCTGCGCCCTCTATGGCTAACCCTATCGATAATAATAAGAGTCCTGAAATCTTAAGGAGTTTCTTTTTGCTCATGTTCATTCTGGATGATGGTCAGCGCCGAGGATATGCTGTTTCGGCCATCCACCGCCCCCACGATGGTAATTGGAGTCCCGGATTCCACTGTATTGTAGATTTCTTCAATATGCCTGTTGTCCAGTGAAATGCAGCCGTATGTCATGCCTGCATTGCCCCCGCCATGGATCTCGATGGAGCCGCCAATGCTTACCGTCTTAGGCAGAAGACCTCTTTTTTTTGCCCTATTGAACTCCCTTCTATCCTCTTCATTGGGGTAGTTGATTAATAGGGCCTTGTAATATCGACTCCTGGGGTTCTTTCTGATGATCTTATATTTCCCCTCGGGGGTCGCATCGTCTCGCGCATGCCGCTTGTCCGACCACCCGCTGCGGCCCAAGCCTACACGGTAAGTTTTCAATAGTTCCCCATTCTTGTAGAGTAATAATTTTCTGTCAGCTTTGATGATGAGGATGGCATGGATCCTTTTTTCCCTTGATTCCTCGATCGTCTCCTCCGCCCACTTCTTCCATCTCATTATCTGTTTTGTGTCATGATAACGGGTTAGGACAGGTGTGATCGCCTTTTCGGCATCGATGAGATAATTCTCTACACCCTTTAATTTTTCCTCCGAAGCAATATACTGGTTCTCTTCGTATAATGCGCGCACCTCATTTAGGATCACCCCTGCTTTTGTGAGGCTGCCCCTTGAAACCCTTCCTTCGTTCAACATGAGGGTTACTTTATCCAAGTGATGGATCCTCTCTCGTAAGCTGTTCATACGATCAGCTACGATTAGGGCTTTCCTATGCTTTTCGATTTCAAGGTTTTTGAGCAATCCATCGCCTTGTTTGAGCAACTGGACAAATTCAGTCCGAACTGGTTTGTAATCCCTAAACCATCTGAACTGAGAATTGATTCTTAGGAGATCAATTTTTGCCTTATTCAGGTCTTCTTTATAACGGGCAAACTGCTCCGCAAGATAAAGGTGGGCTCCGGTCCTCCAGAGGTTGAATTCTTGCGCCTCGGCGAGTTTGACCTCTGGAGGAATGGGGTCTTGGTTGACACATCCGTACAGGGATAAGCAAAAGATGGTTAGTGCTATGGACGTTAGTTTCAATGCTGATAAATATACCGTGGCCACTTACTTCTTCGAGGGCTTTCTCGCCTTCGTAGCTTTTTCTGCCTGAACCTTTTCCATAGCCTCCTTAATCTGGTTCGCTACGCCAGTTGCCTTCTCCTTTATGGCACCCGCTTTAGTAACTGCTGTGCGATACTCCTCTTTGTCGATCAGGCCTTGAACCTCGGGGAGTAACTCTTCAACTCCTTTCACATCTCCCCTGAGCGCCTCGATGTCCGCTGCCGTGCCCTTGCCTTTCGGAGCCTGGGCAAGGAGTTTTTTCGCATCATCTACGCTAGCTTTCGCAGCTTCTTGTGCTGAAAGGGCATTCTGTTTGGCCTGCTCTTTTTTGGCTGGAAGGGCAGCCTTCATCTCCTCCGCATTCTTCTTCACTTCGGCCAACACCTGCTTTGCCTTATCATAGTTTTTAAAGGTTTTGTCCTCTTGGATTTTGATCTCATCCATTGCCATAGTCATTGCATCATTCAATTTCTTTTCATCCTCCGGGGAATATTTGCCGAGACCCTCGGAAATTACCGCGTTGGCGGCAGCCTTTGTATCCTCGATCTCTTTAGTAGGCTTTTGGCCGCAGCCGCTTACGAATGCTATTACCATAAACGCCAAGACAATGTACCGAGCTGTTTTCATCGCTTCTTCCTCCTTCTTTCCTTTCTTAATGTTTTGGTTAATTCAAAAATGAAAAGGCGCACCTTTTTGTGCAATCCCCTCTTTGAGGATATTAAGTGGTTGGGGAGGGCAGCATAGGGGGGGGTGGGAGCTGCACTGCCTTTCTACCCCGCTGACCTCCACCTTATCAATCTTTAGACCTTTTCAATGGTGATCTTTACTGTGTCACCTTTCTTGAGGTCCTCAGAGGGCTTGAATTTGACTGCCTCTAGCTTACTCGAATAGCTTACCTTGAAATCAACATTCACCTCATCTGTTTTCTTGACATCGGCAGATACTTTGCTCTGAACTTCTCCAATTTTTACTGACATTTAAATACCTCCTTTTTCTTGTTTGGCAGTGCGTAACACCCCTTTTAATTATTATGATACCATCCCCAAATGTCTTTTTGGGTTCTAGCGATTTGGTGCTCAAGTGATAGTCCAATCTTTTTCTGGTAAAAGACGGCCCTCCGTACCTATTTTTCCCCCTTTTTTGCTGCTTCAGGTTTTGCCGGAGCGGCGGTGGCCATTTCTTTAAATGTATTCTCCCACTTATCAACCATGGTTTTCAGCTCATCCATTTTGGCTTTCGCTTCATAAGGATTGGTGGCAATCATTTCTTTTGCCTTCCCCAAG